>DOTD01000060.1 GCA_003513005.1 Desulfotomaculum sp. | reverse complement strand
TCCGCGTAATAAAGCAGCGAAGGACGCCCCGCATAATTTTTGAGCAAATCCTCCAATTCCTCTTTAAAGTCGGGAAGGTCCTTAAAGTGGTTGTATGCTTCTTCCAGCTCGATTACCGCGTTCATCAGAGTCTCGGGAATATACTGCCCCCCGTGGATTCCAAACCGTCCTCTTGACATATCCAATTCTCCCTTTTTGTCCTGGCTTACTCCCAGTCCTTCCACACATCAGGCTGATAGCCAACCGTGGCCTGCCTGCCGTTCCGGACAATCGGAGTTTTAAAAAGCCTGGGGTTTTCTAAAAGTATTCTCTCCCTCATACCGGCGCTGCTGATAAATTGAAGATTGAGCTTCTTATATTCGGCTGTTTCCTGGTTGAATAAATTATTCAGGCCTACCGCGGCCTTCACACTGGCGAACTCGCCTTTACTCAATCCGTATTTATAAAGGTCAATCCATTGAAATTTAATATTTCTCTCTTTAAAATACCTCTCCGCCTTCTTTGTGTCAAAACATTTTACCGCGCCAAATATTTGAATGTTCATCAGCGTTCTCCTTCAGGAATGATCTGCTTGACCCTTCCCACCAGGCCGCCAACAAGACGTACTTTTATGCCATGGGGATGAACGGCCGGCCTGGTGAGGATGGTTTCAACTACCCCCTCGGTTGTTTTTCCGGTTCGCTGATCTTGTTTTTGAATAATCAAAACGCGGATTCCCGGTTTAATATTCACACGTTCTTTCCCGTCCATGAAAGTCTCCTTGAGACAGCTCTGTGTCTGCTATTCTAATACATACAGCTATAAGTAAATGGTTGTCCCTCATGCAGTTGCTAGACCGATTTCTATAAAGAAACGCCAATAACATCGTCTGTTCCTTCTTCACACACACTAATTGAAAAAACTCATCTTACTTGATCGAGTACCCGACACCGCGGGCTAATTGATAGTTAATGTATTGATTAAGGCTGACTTTCTCTTCTTTGGCTTTTGCGACAAGGATGCGGTGGAGGGATTTGGGCATACGGATATTAAACTTGCCGGAGTATTCTTCCGCCCTGGCTGGTTCAAGAATTGGATTTCCATTTTGCAGAGCAAGATCAATCCAACCTTTTTTTGCGTCTTGTATCATTTCGTATGCCTCTTCCAGGGTTTGCCCCTGACTGACGCAGCCGGGAAGTTCCGGAATTTCAATGGCATAGCCGCCTTCTTCGGCGGGGTAAAGGACTATCTTGTAAGGAAGCCCAAGATAATATTCAAGGTTTTTTTTAGTCATCTTCGCCCATCCCTTTAAGGAGTTTTATCATAGCCAACATATTTCAACCTTATCCCCCACCCGCAACCTGTATAATAGTACCGTATATAGTGGCATGTGTCAATGAGTTCTAGCTAGGCTTAAACAATTACCGTTGTTAAATACAGTTGCATAAAAAGAATAGCAAAATCCCGCCTAAGAAAACAGCTTCCGGCAGCCGTGACTCAACCAATAGGGCAAACAAGCGATTCGCTGGATATTCTCAGCTAACCGATTGCATTTTGCAATACAATCAGGCATAATAGTAACAGAATAGGAGGTGTTCATTATGGCAAGAACATCAAATATATTTGCCCGTGTCGAGCCGGAAGTCAAAGAACAGGCGGAGCTTGTTTTAGAGCAACTCGGTATCCCGATGTCAAATGCAATCGGACTTTTTCTCAGACAGGTTGTGCTTCAACGAGGTATTCCATTTGAATTGAAGCTCCCACAAAGTAAACCGCTGTCAGTGAGTATACTTACCGAAGAGCAATTCAATGCTGAGATCGAGAAAGGTCTGGCTGATCTAACTGCCGGAAGAGTCGTTTCTGCGGAAAACGTCGCCGAAAAAATGCGCCGGGATTATAAAATATGAGCAGAATCAATCACGGCGGATCATGGACATGGTCGAAAAGCTGAATGAAATGCCGCTGCGGTATCGTCTTTATGAAAAAGAGCCGTGGCACAGCAAAGGCTTGCGGGTTTTGCCAATAGACAATTATTTAGTATTTTATTTGCCTGTGGAGGCAAAAATAACAGTCGTAGTTATCCGCATTATATATGGTGGACGTGCTATTGAAGAACAGCTGCGACAAACGCAAGCAGGAGGGTAAACGCCTTGAAATCGGGTATGTATACCCTTTAACACAACGGCGAAAATGTCTTAATTACCAGCTTTTCACTGTTTCAAGTCCAGCGCTAGTCATAAAATCTTAAATATAGGCTGTTAAAATAACGCGAATTCCCGGTTTAATATTCACACGTTCTTTTCGGGCCATTGTACTCTCCTTAAACCAGGTCTGTAATACTAATATTTCTTTCCTTTCGCTATTTTTTCTATGTGTTTTTTTCACGAAGGATACCTCGTACAACCCCCAAAAGTGGAAACAAAAAAACATCTATCTTTTTTCCAAATAACGGTTATAATAATGATATAATAATGATATAATATTCGGCACTTATCTAAATTGTCCTTAATATTTATCAAAGACAAATCAGCCGCCATAACCCTTGTACTATCTATATTTTTGCCCTTGTTGAGGTCAATATCTTTTTAATAATTAATGTTAAAATAAAATAATGCCGATCGTTCTATCAGGATGTGCAATGAAATGAAAGATGAGATTTATAAAAAGATATACAATATTTTTAAGAGTAGCAATGGCTATGCCCATACTAAAGACATAACCAAGGTCGGTATCCATAATATATACCTCAACGAGCTTCTGGAAAAGGGCGAGATTGAGCGTATAAAAAGAGGCCTTTACCGCTGGGTTGACATGAAAGACAACGTTGGGTCCTTCCTTCTGGATGTAGCAATAGCCATTCCAAACGGCGTTATCTGTCTGCTTTCGGCTCTCGCCTACCACAACCTGACTACCCACAACCCCTGGGAAGTATCTGTCGCTGTCAGCAGGAAATCGAGAGTTAAGCTGCCCGATTACCCGCCGGTTAAACTATACTATTTTTCACCGGAGATTTTCAGCGCAGGTATTGAAAAAATTAAATTCGGTAAGCACGAAGTAAAAATATACAATAAAGAGAAAACCATCTGTGATTGTATAAAGCACCGTAAAAAGATAGGAAAAGATATTATTAAAGAAATGATATTAGAGTATATTAAAAACCATAACCGCAACCTGAATCTGTTAATGAGATATGCGAAAATTTGTGGGGTGACCAAGCAAATTGAGACATATTTTGAGCTTCTGTTATGAGTGAGACAAAAAATAAACAGGCTTCAACATTGGCCAGGCTTAGAAACATAGCCCGGGAAAAAGATATTGAGTTTAATTCAATTTTAAACCAGTACATGCGGGAAAGATTTTTATATCGGTTATCTATTTCAGATTTCGCAGATAAATTTCTTTTAAAGGGCGGCCTTTTACTTTTCAGCTACGACAAGTTCAACACCAGGCCAACTATAGATATTGACTTACTGGCGGTGAGAATACAAAACAATCAGGATATCTTGGCGAAAGCAATATCGGAAATAGCCAGAATCCAATGCGATGACGGACTTATTTTCCATGTAGATGGAATAAAAATTAACACAATTATAGAACATGGGCAGTACACAGGATTAAGGGCAAATATTACCTGTAATCTCGGAAGAGCCAAAAACCGGCTTAAAATTGATATTGGTTTTGGAGATATTGTAATAAGACCCAAAGATATTGAATTCCCTGTTCTCCTCAAAACAAACCAAGTGCCAGTAATTAAGGTATATTCCCTGGAATCATCCATAGCAGAAAAATTTGAAGCAATGGTTAAACTATCCCTTTTAAACAGCAGGATGAAGGATTTTTATGACATCTACAATCTTTCAAAAAGCAAGGACTTTGAAGGCAGAGTCCTCCAGGAAGCAATATTTCAAACTTTCCAAAGAAGAAAAACAACCTTAGAAAAAGAACAATCAATCTTTCAAGACCTTTTTATCAACAGTGCCGAAAAGCAACGCGAATGGAGCAATTACATAAGGAGAATCCGGGTAAGCAGCCCGGAATATTTTAAAGATATGATGAACCAACTTATATTATTTCTAAAACCAGTTTATGATTCCCTCTGCAACGAAGAAGAGTTTATCCTTTATTGGAGCTCTATAAATAATGAATGGTCAAAAAAAAGCCATCATACTGATTAGTCTGGAGCTTTGGAACCCGCCTTTTCAGGAAACCGCCTTCTTCATCGCCCGCACATATTCCACTACATGGGGGACGCAGCCCTCGCCGTACTGCTCCACAATTTTTACTATCGCGCTCCCTAACAATCACGCCGTCAGACAGCTCGGCCATCTTCGCCGCCTGTTCGGGTGAGGAAATGCCAAAGCCGACAGCGCAGGGAATATCCCTGACCTCTTTGACCAGCTTAATCATTTCGCCTACATCGGCGCTGATCTCCTTCCGTACTCCGGTTACACCCATTGAGGATACGCAGTAAACAAATCCCCGGGCCGCCCTGGCAATCATCCGGATGCGGTCGCGGGAGGTCGGCGCGATTAATGAAATCAAGTCAATGCCGAATTCGGAGCAATAGGGCAGGAGCTCTTCTTTCTCCTCAAACGGCAGGTCGGGGACAATTACGGCGTCAATGCCGGTCTCCCGGCAGTTTTTCATAAAACGGCCGGCGCCGTATGTAAAAACCGGATTCACATAGGTCATGAAGGCCATCGGAACACTGCATACCTTGCGGATACGCTGTACCATATCAAAAATTTTGTCGGTGGTTGCGCCGCCTGCCAGCGCACGCTCATCGGCGCGCTGGATGACGACTCCTTCCGCGACCGGATCGGAAAACGGAATGCCCAGCTCGATCAGGTCCGCCCCTTCCTCCGCCATCATAATAACCAGCTGTTCAGTTATTTCCAGCGACGGGTCGCCTGCCGGAATAAACGCTTTGCCGTTTGCAAACGCCTGCTGTACCCTACTCATAGATCTGTATCCTCCTGTACCGCGCGCTATCGCAGCGACATTTTTATCGCCCCTGCCTGAAAGATTAATTACCATGATTTTGTCCCTGCCCATGGCAGGAGCGATTTTTCTGGCGTAGGCAACAGCGTGCGCGCTTTCGACTGCGGGAATAATTCCCTCAACACGCGAGAGGTATTCAAACGCTTCCACCGCCTCGTCATCGGTAACCGGCACATATTCCGCCCTGCCTGTATCACGCAGATAGGCATGCTCGGGACCTATACCCGGATAGTCAAGCCCGGCTGAAATGGAATAAACCGGCGCAATCTGACCATATTGGTCCTGACAAAAATAGGACTTCATCCCGTGGAAAATGCCTAAATAAAGTTTTGGGTATCCGCCCGCCGATGCCGGTTGCGCCCTTAGGCAGAAAGACAAGAGGTAAATGTAATGACCAAACCCTTTTTTAAATAATGGTAAATGTAGTGGTGCTTGTTCATGCTTCCAATAATCTATTTTCTGTGTCCGTTTCTTTGGGGAGCGTTATAGTATTATATTTGGAGATTTTGCGTTTAAAATATAGTAATTTGTCGAAAAAACGCAGAAATATCCTGGATTCATTTAAAAAAGAAGGAGGAATTTCTCTTATCAATGTCTAAGACTATTTACGATGTACCGATGTATTATTATGGGGTATCTTCTCATTCAGAACGATTCCTAAAATACTAATCTGGCAGTATGTGCCTTGAACAATGTTAACCCTCATGATACAATATGTTTACAATGTGGACAACCTCATAGAGATAATATATGGATGACACAAAGCGATAAATACAATATAAATGTTATGGGAGTTCTTGCATAAGATACATTAAAGACTATATTCTTTTTTTAAGAAAGAGATATAAAGTAAGTTTTATTGAGAAACGCGGACAAACCTTTTACTTGAAACAATATTTTACTAAATTAACATAAATTATATAAGCGAAATTATAGAATTCTAATATCCCCAAATTTATGAGTTGTATAGGTGATGGTTTTTTTGCAAGAGCAAATCAAGAGGTGTTTTGAGGAGCCCTTGGATACTACTATTGAATTAAAGTTTTGTGATTTTTCCGATGTCACAGTCACTAGTGATTATACAGTGTTATCGTTTTTTTAAACGCGCCCTCCTATTAATCCTGAACGGAGCGATGACTCTAAGTGTGTTTTAATGCCTAGAATTGTTATGACCAAAGAACATTTCCTAAGGTTTTCAGAGGTATTACAAACGATCCTTCAACAAAAAATTGGTATAGAGGAAGATGAAATATTATGACGCGGAGCCTTGTAATCGGAGGACCTCTTCTGAAAGGAATAAAACTACGACGAATGATTGGTTTAGTGGAAGAAGAGAAATTTGTTGCGCCAGGCAGCGTCTTACGTGGCTATGCTTCTGCCGTTTCGAGCGTTGTACATGAAGCTTTACCTGGTTTAGAGATGGAAATGGTTGAACAAACTGAACTAAATTACTTTAAGAGCAATTTTAAAACTTTACAAGAACAGTATTCTGGAAGATGGATCGCTATATGTGGTAATGAAGTTGTTTCCGAAGGAAATGACTTTGGTGAAGATTATAGAGGCGCTAAAAGCAAGGGTTGTTCTGTGCCTTTTGTAGTATTTGTCAAGAAAAGGGAGAGCGGGAGCAGGTAAAGGAATGGCTGAAGATTTTATTTTAGTACTTGATTATAGTGAAAGAGATGAATTGCTTGACCCAATAACGTTACAGTGATGATAGGGAGTAAGACATTTACATGTCCGGTACTATTTTCCGACACAGTGAATATGATTATTATTTCTATTTAGGTAGAGAAGGGATATTTGATAATCTAAATATAACTTTTAATCATGCCTCTAAAAAAATTATTATGGTTAAAGAGTAAACTTAAAGATACAAAACCCAGTATAGTAATTGGCTTTATTTCTTCCTTCGACAGCCTATTAAGCAACGCCTTGGGATTTAGGTTATTTTCCCGCTCCAATTCCATCATAATATAAAATTCTCATCCCGGAACTGGTTAAAGGCATCCTGCGCTGCTATGGCATCATCCCTTGACAGCCAGCGGTTTTGGGTGACACGCCCCTTTTTATCGAGTATTGCCAGCAGTTTGGGTCATAGCTGACTTCGTCCGGGGGCAGAACACGCAGGATATATTTTAGAAAATAAGCAAAGGGACAGCCGGCCAGATCCTCGATCCTGCTGCAGGACATAACCAGATCAGTATTTTGGCGGGGATCAAACTGGCTATCACCAGTAATCATCCCGTCATATTCAGTCGGGCCGGGGCTTTGCCTGGCTTCCAGCGCACGTCTGCCCAACGCAATCCCCTGGCAGCAGTCCCTTACCGCCGCATCGCCGTTAATCATACCCGGTCCTGTCAGTGCCCGGGCGGCCCACCACTCTGTTTCATCCAAAGCCGGCATTCCTTCATGCGGGCAGTACCCTGCCGTCTTGCCCAGGGAGTTGATCAAGTCCGTGTAATCTAAAGAGGTATCCTTTTGTAAAAGGCGATACGACTGGAGCAGTATATTAGAAGGGAAGACAGACCTGTTTTGTATAACATCAAAAGAAGGAAAGCTCATAGTAACCCGCCCCCGCCTGGAGGCAAGAGCCAGCGCCATCATATATTGATTCTCAACCGGCTTGTCCGTACCCAGGGTCAACCAGGCATCAATCCGCCTGCGTTCACTGTCCAGCAGAACAGGGTCCTGGCGCCCGCTGCCCGGGAAGATATCAGCGCCCAGCCCGGCAATGAAGGGCAGGACCAGATTAAATTCTCATAATTAACAATGTGCAGGTGACCGGGCCTGGGACCAGACGCCCCAACCTGAAAAACGTCAAGGATGTTTTCCACCCGCTCCAAAGCTCCTTCGATTTCCAGGTTAAATGATATATACCGCCCGGTATCAGCCAGGCTGTTGATTAATCCTTGCAGCGCTGCGGCATCAAAATTGCTTTGAGTATTAGTTATCTTTGACAGAACGCATGAAAGACCGGCGGCGAGCTCCCTGAAACTTATTTTTCCCTCATCATCCGGAACCGGCAGGTTTGAAATGAACCCGCTTATTTATCAAAATCAGTAGCTAAATAACTATCAACCAGCATTTTCGAAGATATTTCTACTCCGTTTGAACAAATGAGATCAATAATCCTGGTTAAAATAGAATTTTTGTTTAAGCTGGAAAACAAATAATCTTTATGCCCGACCAAAATCATCTTACATTTAGCACGTGTAAGAGCCACATTAAGAAGTAATTGGGCTTCGGAATCTGGTCTCTGGTCATCAAGCATAGACCAACATTTGGCGCCTGGACCTTCCACACAATCGAGAATAATAATTTTTTCTTCCCCGCCTTGAAATCTATGCACCGTGTCAACCCTAATTCTATCCTGTATAGACCAGTCCTTTGCAATTTTGTCAATCAGTCTTGCCTGCGCCCGATATGGTGATATAATTCCTATTTTTTCATCAATATCAAGATGCGGTAATAATTTAAAAGCCAAAGCTGCTGAGACTAAAGCGTTATATATATTAAAGCGGCCACCTGCCGACAATTGACTGCACCAAGGATTTAAAGAAGAAGTATTAACAAATATCAAATGATTTTGGCCGCTTAAATCATCTTCCAAAATTAATTTTTCCGTGGAAGGGCTGTTTTTTAATTTGTCTTCATAAAACAATGTATTTAATATGTCGGCTATTTTAGGAGCCATCCGGTACTGGGTATCTAAAAGAGAAATCCTCTTATCATTAAAAGCATCCTTCACAGAATTAATCCCTATAATTTCAAATATACTCCGACCTAACCATTTTTTTGATACTCCATCATCTGAAACACAGATTGGCGGAAGCTGTTTAAAGTTACCTACGATTGTAATAAAAGTTAATGCTTTGCTGGCTGCCCAAAAAACATAGGGTAATGGGGCCATGCTCGATTCGTCAATAATAAGAACGTCAAACGGTTTATCAGGAAATTCTTTTGAAGAAAAAGTTTTCGTTAAGGTTGTAGCAATAAGATAAGCCTCCGTTAAGGCTTTTTTCGGTAATTCATTCAGTGCCTTATCAATTTCTGATATCCTGGCGTTAATAACATCTCTTTCTTTTTCTTTAATCACTTTATCTGTTTTAAGTTGGTCTTTATTGGCGCCAATTCTTGCTAGAATATTTTTTGCTCTCCTATTGGCTTCATCTAATTCAATTTCTCTTTGATAATGGATCTTTTTTATATCACCGTATCTCTGTTCCAGTTCATCCTTGGCACGTTTCCTGGCGTTTATAGTAGTGTTTAATTTGTCAATATCATGTTGGAGTTTACTTAGGATCCAAACCAAACAACCGCTGCATCATTCCGGCTTGTAAGGCTCTTGAAAACTTTTCCCGGTTTTTTAACTGACTGACCTCAAATCGATTAATCTCCTCATTGACAATTTTTATACTCTCTCTATTGTCAAAAATTGAACGTCTAAGATTAGTTATTTCTTTAAATAATAAATCCACTTTTGATTGCAAATCGAAAAAAGATTGGTAATTCCTTAAGATCTCGACTATCTTTGCCCTCTCTAATAAAAGCAGACTCTTTCCGGAAGTCATTGACTCCCCCAGTTTAGCTGCAATCTTATCTAAAATAACTAACGGGTAATTATCTTCAAGGTTTTTCTTATGGCAAATTCCTAAACGG
The DNA here is from genome assembly GCA_003513005.1 of Desulfotomaculum sp. Taxonomy (NCBI): domain Bacteria; kingdom Bacillati; phylum Bacillota; class Clostridia; order Eubacteriales; family Desulfotomaculaceae; genus Desulfotomaculum; species Desulfotomaculum sp. The sequence continues at coordinate 468 of DOTD01000060.1, read as the reverse complement.
ATTAATTTTCCTTCCTGATAAAAAGGGGTTGTCTTGAGATGTTCGGCTATATTCTCCAAAGCTTCATCTACAGCAGTATTGGCATGTGATACTAATAAAACTCGTCTTCCAGCGTTTATGTGCGCTTCAACTAATCTGGCTATTGTTTTCGTTTTGCCAGTGCCAGGGGGGCCCCAAATGATTGAGGTAGATTTTGAGAAAGCAGTTTTAATAGCTTCTTCCTGAGATTTGTTAGGCGGGTCTTTAGTACTACAGCGATGAGTATTAAAACTCTTTGACAACATTAAATAGCGACTTCGCCCAATATTTGGAGATTTCTCTCTCGGCGTGAGAGGTACGCGACCATGTTGCGCTTCATGTGGTAGTTAACGTCCCTCAAGGGCTTTCGGATCAGCTTCTCATTCCCGTCTAGGCCGGCAGTCATCGATTTCTGGGCCTTGGGCCGCGGTAGGCTCGGTTCTCCGTATT
>DOTD01000059.1:20759-24407 GCA_003513005.1 Desulfotomaculum sp. | reverse complement strand
TTCCTTTTCTCTATTGAATAGGTGAATGTATTTAATTGATAAAGAACATTCTATTTCATGAATGGAAATTAAATAGGACTGTGAATAGTAACACCAGCCCATTGACAATTGTAGAAATTTTTTGTTATCAATGGTGAATATTACAAAAAAGTGCTATAATGGACCTGTATGTTCTTAAACAATCAGGTGAAAAAATGAGTGTTGAGCAGGAAAGATGACCATCGGTGAGAATTTACGTGAAGTAAAAGAAAAAATCGAGCTTGCCGCCAGGAAAACCGGCCGGGACCCGGCATCTGTAAAGCTGATTGCCGTAACCAAAACAGTTCCGGCGGATCTGATTAAACATGCCATCAGAGCAGGTGTCACCGCCCTGGGAGAAAACAAGGCACAGGAAATGCTCTTCAAACAGCCCCTTTTGCCGCCTGATCTGGAATGGCACTTTATCGGGCGCCTGCAGAGCAATAAAGTTAAGCACGTTGTCGGGAAAGTCAGTCTTATACACTCCCTGGACAGCTGGAAACTGGCTCTGGCGATAAATGACTTTGCCTTAAAAACAGACAGGCAGGTTATGGTTCTGGTCCAGGTTAACATAGCTGAAGAGGCTTCAAAGCAGGGTTTGTCTCCCGCTGAAGCAGCTGATTTTATAAAAGAGGTTATAACACTCAAGGGGCTGAAAATACGGGGCCTGATGACGATAGCGCCTGAGACGGCGAATCCCGAACAGGTTAGGCCTGTTTTTCGCGAATTGAGATTTCTGGCCGGGCGGATAAAAAATAATTTGCCTGGCGTTGATCTGGGATATCTTTCTATGGGCATGAGCGGCGATTTTGTAGTGGCTGTTGAAGAGGGGGCCAATATGCTGCGTCTGGGAACGGCAATTTTTGGTCCGCGAAATAAGTAGGAAAGGAGGATAACATGGCTGCTAAAAAGTTGGTGGACAGGGTGTTGGATTTTATGGGTTTTTGGGAAGAGTCCTCTGATGATGAGGAAAAGACCCAGGATGAACATTACCGTGATGATGAGGGGTTTGCCGCGCAGCCCAGGCGCAAAAAGGGTCAGGTGGTAAATATACATGCTCAGCGGCAGGTCAAAGTTGTTGTCGCCGAACCGAGGGTATACGACGACGTCCAGAATTTCGCCGATCACTTAAAAAATCACCGGCCTGTAATAATAAACCTGGAAAAGGCGAACGCGGATCTTGCCAAGCGTGTGGTTGATTTTATAAGCGGTACGACATACGCTCTGAATGGCTCAATTCGCAAAGTCGGAAACGGCATCTTTCTTTTCACCCCGAGCAATGTTGATATAGCTTCCGAGCTGAAAGAAGAGGCCAGAGAACAGGACCATAGTCTTTTTTCCTGGATGCGACAGGTATAATTATTTTTAAGGAGTAACTCTATTTGTTTTTACAGAATATTAAAATTGGTTGTCTGGGGGGAGGAGCCATGGCCGAAGCTTTGTTGTCAGGTCTGGTTAAAAGCGGCCTGGCTCCGGGTAATCTTTTTGTCAGCGATATCAGAAGGGAAAGGCTGGATTACCTGTCTTCCGCATTAAAAGTCAACCCGGTTGACGACAACTGCCTTTTAGCCAGGCAGGCGGATATTCTGATAATTGCTGTCAAGCCATCCGTGGTAGGCAGGGTAATGGCTGAAATAAGCGGTTCCTTAGCGGCGGGCTGCACTTTGATGTCTATCGCCGCCGGGGTGCCCATAAAATATATAGAAAGCTTTCTTAAAGCTCCGATTGGTGTAATCAGGGTTATGCCCAACACGCCGTGCCTCGTTGGGGAAGGCGCCTGCGCCATCAGTTCCGGTACACATGCTGCTTCTGCTGACAGAGACCGGGCGGAAGCCGTTTTATCAGCAGTTGGAAAAACGGCGGAGGTGCCCGAGGAATTGATGGACGCTGTAACAGGCTTGAGCGGCAGCGGGCCGGCTTATATGTTTCTGATCCTGGAAGCGCTTAGCGACGCCGGCGTCAGGGAGGGCATGTCCAGGGACGTATCTCTTCTTCTAAGCGCCCAGACCATGCTTGGCGCTGCAAAAATGGTTTTAGAAAGAGGTGAACATCCCGCCGTACTCAAAAATATGGTAACCTCACCGGCGGGGACTACGGCTGAAGGACTTCTGGCCCTGGAAGAAAAGGGTTTGCGTTATGCCCTGATGAAGGCAGTGGATAAAGCTGCCCAACGTTCCAGGGAGATTTCCGGCAGCTTGAAATAGAGGTGTTTCATGAGTATTGATTCAATTATCAGTAATATCTTTTATATTTACTACCTGCTGATTATTGCGCGCATATTTTTATCTTTTATTCCACACAACCCTTACAATTCGGCAATCAGGTTTGTTTATGAAGTAACCGACCCGTGGCTGAATATCTTCAGGCGCATTATACCCCCCATCGGCATGATCGATATATCACCGATCGTCGCTATTTTTGCTTTGAGAATCGTCCAAAGGATACTGCTTGGGTTTTTGCATTTTATAGGATTATAAATACACCTTTTTCCAGGGGGCAGGGGAAATTTGATTACTGCAGGTATTGACGTCGGCTCAACAACTACTAAAGCTGTCGTTGTGGCGGACGGTTTGTGGAGCGGAGACGCCCTGGCGCCCACGGGTATTAATAACCGGGCCAGCGCGGAGGAATCACTGGAAAAGGCTCTTGCGAAAGCACAAATTTCTTCCGGTCAGGTTAACCGGATTGTGACCACAGGTTACGGCAGGGCTAATATACCGTTTGCCGACAAACAGGTGACGGAAATTACCTGTCACGGACGCGGCGCGCACAGCCTTGTTCCGGGACTTCGCACGGTAATTGATGTAGGCGGGCAGGACAGCAAGGTAATTTGCCTTGATTATCATGGACGTGTTGTCGATTTTGTGATGAATGATAAATGCGCGGCCGGTACGGGCAGGTTTTTAGAAGTTATGGCCAGAGCCCTGGAAAGCGACCTGGAAGATATGGTGGTTCAGGCCAGGCGGGGGACCGGACAGGTTCCCATCAGCAGCACCTGCACAGTCTTTGCCGAGTCGGAGGTTATTTCCCACCTTGCTTCGGGAAAGTCCAAGGATGAGATTATCCGCGGGCTTTTTGAGGCAGTTGTCAACCGCCTGGAAGGAATGGCCCTGCGTTTGAATGTCCAGCCGGAGATTGCCATGACGGGCGGTGTGGCTTTAAATGCCGCCGTAGTTGAAATCTTGAGCCGTGTCCTTGGACAGGCCGTCCACGTGCCGGAAAAAGCTCAACTGGTCGGGGCATACGGAGCTGCCTTGATTGCCGCGGAAAAATAAAAAACACCCTGAAGGCGTTTATATAAATGCTCAAGCTGCGTCATGACGGCAATGATTTGATTGTAAAAGTTTATATCCAGCCCAGGTCGGCAAAGAATGAACTGGCGGGTTATTTTCAGGATGCTTTAAAAATTCGCTTAACTGCAGCTCCTGTTGAGGGGGAGGCAAACGAAGCCTGCCGGGTTTTCCTGGCGGAAAAGTTGGGTATTTCCAAATCGAGGGTGAAAATTATCAGCGGACTGACCAACCGCCATAAGCAGGTTAAAATATTAGGCTTAACAGATTCCCAGTTCAAGGACATTCTCTCCCGGGAGGGAATCTGTGACCTCCGTCAAGAGACACAAGGGGACGGTTC
>DOTD01000059.1:0-20683 GCA_003513005.1 Desulfotomaculum sp. | reverse complement strand
GAACCGTCCCCTTGTGTCTCTTGTGTCTGAACCTAAAACCTTATTCAACCAGAGAAAGATATTCTTCCCACTTCATAATTTTGAAATATTCCCCTAAAGGACTCTTCCTGTATGTGTTTACGCACGCGTCGTGGCCCGCAAGAGGATAAGCTGTGCAGCAGTCCTCCAGGATAACGCTTTTAAACCCGTAGGCAAAGGCGTCAAAGGCCGTTATCAGAACGCAGTAGGGAGTGGTTATCCCTGCAACCGCAACCCTTTCCACCCCATTGTCCCGCAGCGTAATATCCAGGTCGGTCTTAAAGAAAGAACTCATCCGCCGTTTTTCTAAAACGATGTCGCTCTTGAGCGGCTTGAGTTCGTCAATTACTTCCACGCCGGGGGTTCCCCGGAGGGCGTGGGGCTTCATCTTTCCTCCCAAAAATAAACAGTCCGTCGGATAAAAACTGTCGCAGGCAAAAACGACCAGCAGCCCTTTTTCGCGGGCTTTCTCCAGCATTTTCTGGATGGTTGGAATAATTGTCTTGGCCTGTCCGCTGATCCCGGTATGAAGATCGGTATTGATATTATCCTTAAGCATATCGACTACTATTACGGCGTCTTTCATCTTTAATCCCACTCTCCCTTATTCAGGCATTACTATATTGCCGACCGTTTCCGAACAACGGGGGCACAGTGTCGGGTGCGCGGCGTTCTTTCCTGCATCTTCATGGTACATCCAGCATCTTTCACATTTGTCTCCCTGCGCCCGCCGGACTTTAACTGCCAGGCCGTTTACCGCCGCAGGGCTGGAAATATCTGCCTGCGACACCCGGTGCAAGTTTACCGAGGAGACTATGAAAAGGGTGGAAAGCTCTTCCGCCGAGTCCCGCAGGAAATCGAAAAGTTCACCCGAGGCATATAAATCAACCGCCGCCTCGAGTGAGTTGCCGATTGTTTTGTCCCTTCTCGCCTGTTCGAGGACACGGGTTGCTTCCCCCCGCACTTCCAGAAGCCTTTCCCACTTTCTGTCCAGTTCAACGTCCAGGTATTCCTCATTGACTTCCGGCAAATCGGTCATCTGTACGCTGACCGGCGTTCCTTCCTGTTTCGGAAGATAGCCCCAGATTTCTTCGCTGGTAAAGGCGAGGATAGGTACCAAAAGACGAACCAGCACATTTAAAGTTTCGTGCAGAACAGTTTGCGCCGACCGCCTCTCTTTAGAATTGGCCGGAGACGTGTAGAGCCGGTCTTTGATAATATCCAGGTACAGCGCGCTCATGTCAAGAACGCAGAAGCTGTGCACCGCATGATGAACTACATGGTAATCATAATTGCTGTATGCCGTCAGGACGCGCTGGATTAACTGGTGGAGCTTTAAAAGGGCCCAGCGGTCAATCTCGGGCATTTGTTGATAGGATACTCCGTTGGTTTTTAAAGAGAAATCATATAGGTTGCCTAAGAGGAACCTGCAGGTGTTGCGGATTTTCCGGTAAGCGTCGGACAGTTGGTTTAAAATGTTTGGCGAAGCCGCCAGGTCGCTGCGGTAGTCCGTCGAACTGACCCACAGCCGCAGAATATCGGCGCCCATTTGCTTGATTACCTTCATCGGGTCAACAACATTGCCCAGGGATTTGCTTTGCTTGTACCCTTTTTCGTCAACCACGAAACCGTGCGTCAGGACAGCACGGTAAGGCGCTTCACCGCGGCTGGCGATTGCGGTTGAGAGGGAACTGTTGAACCATCCCCGGTACTGATCGCTTCCTTCCAGGTAAAGGTCAGCCGGCCATCTTAAGTCCGGCCAGATTTCGGGTTGTTCCAGCACACCTGCATGGCTGGTTCCGCTGTCAAACCAGACGTCCATAATGTCATTTTCTTTATTAAATACGGTCCCGCCGCAGTCGGGGCAGGACAAACCTTCGGGAACAAGTTCCGCAGCCTCGCGGGCAAACCACACGTCGGAACCATGAACGCGGAACAGCTTCTGTAAATGAGCGGTGGTCTCTTTGCTGATAATTTCCTTTCCGCAGCCGGCGCAGTAGAAAATTGGTATCGGCACCCCCCATGTCCGCTGCCGGGATATGCACCAGTCGCTTCTGCCGGCTACCATGTTGTAGATGCGTTCTTCACCCCAGGGAGGGATCCACTTTACGCCGTGAATAGCGTCGAGGGTATCCTGGCGGAACCCTTCCACGGAAGCGAACCACTGCTCGGTAGCCCTGAACAGGATCGGTTTTTTGCAGCGCCAGCAGTGCGGGTACTGGTGTGAAATTGTTTCCTCTTTGAGCAGGTGTCCGCTTTGCAAAAGCTCCTCTTTGACCTTATCGTTCGCGTCGCTATAGAACAGCCCGGCAAATTGAGCGGCTTCTTCGGTGAAAACACCGTGGTTGTCAATCGGCGACAGCATCGGCAGGTTGTATCGCAAGCCGACGAGGTAATCTTCATGGCCGTGGCCGGGGGCGATATGCACGCATCCGGTGCCCGCATCCAGGGTTACATAAGTATCCAGGACCAGTTTTGATTCTCTGCCGAAGAATGGATGCCTGCAGCAGACGCCTTCGAGATCCCGTCCGGCAAACTCATTCAGGATCTGTTCGCAGGTTAAACCCGCGGTATTGCAAAAGTTTTCCAGAAGTTCTTTGGCAACCAGATATTTGTTGTCCCCGCTCTTAAACAGCGCATATTCGTAGTCGGGATGAAGGCAGATGGCAGTGTTCGAAATCAGTGTCCAGGGTGTCGTCGTCCAGATGATCACCCAGGTGTCCTTTTCTGGCAGGACGCCCTTGCCGCCGGTTACGGAAAACCTCACATAAATCGAAGGAGAGTGCTTATCCTGGTACTCGACTTCGGCCTCGGCAAGCGCCGTCTCGCATGTTGCGCACCAGTAGACCGGCTTCAAACCCTTGTAAATAAAGCCCCTCCTGGCCATTTCCCCGAAAACCCCGATCTGGGCCGCCTCATAATGGGGCATCAGCGTCAGGTAGGGGTGGTCCCAGTCCCCGCGCACCCCCAGGCGTTTGAATTCGTCTCTTTGAATGTCGACGAATTTGAGCGCATATTCCTTACATTTGTTGCGGAATTCCACGGTACTGATCGAATGCCTGTTTAAGCCCAGGCTTTTGATTGCCTGCTGTTCTATCGGCAGTCCGTGGGTGTCCCATCCGGGCACATAGGGCGCGTCGTAGCCCGCCATGGAGTGGTATTTAACCACAATGTCTTTGAGGATTTTGTTTAAAGTATGTCCAAGGTGGATATGGCCGTTGGCGTAGGGCGGCCCGTCATGGAGGATAAACTTTGGCCGTCCCGCGTTTTTTTGCTGGACCATGCGGTAAACATCTATATCATTCCAGAATTTCAGGATTTCAGGTTCGCGCACAGGCAGGTTGGCCCTCATCGGGAAATCCGTGCGGGGCAGATTCAGGGTCTTGCTGTAATCCATTTTCTTTAAACACCTCGAAAACAAAAAATATCTTGGCTTGCTTACATAAGATCAACGATTTATATTATATTAGAAAGCATTGTTAAACGTCAATGTTTCCAGGAACTCAAAACAAAGGGGTTGTATTAAATATGCCTGTTTATGAATATTCCTGCGGCGATTGCGGCAAAAGGCTGGAGATACTGGTCAGGTCTTCCGATGAAGAAGGGCTGTCCTGTCCTTTTTGCAAGGGAGCTTCCCTGGTACGGGTTATGTCCTCTTTCGCATACCACCGCAGCGAGGGTGACCGGCTGGCCAGTATCGACACAAGCACAAGGAGCAGCGAGGATTATTATAAAGACGATCGCAACGTCGGCCTCTGGGCGAAGAAGCGCATGAAAGAAATGGGCATGGATCCAGAAAAGGAATTCGACGGTGTAATCGAAGAGGCGCGTAAAAAAGCGGCGGACGATCTTAAAGAGTAATGAACAGAAAGGATTCTTATGGAAAAGAGAATTATCTGCGCTCTGGATTTTGACGAGCCGGCCAGGGCTATGGGACTTGTCCGGTCCCTTGACGGGGTAGTGGATTTTTTTAAAGTGGGCATGGAACTGCAGCTTGCCGGTGGAACGAAAATGCTGCAATGGCTTTTGGATAACGGCAAACGTGTTTTTTTAGATATGAAGTACTTTGATGTTCCGGAAACTGTCCAAAAAGTTGTCAGCCTTGCAGCGCGGCTTGGTGTGGATTTTCTAACGATTCACGGAAACGGCGGGATTATCGAGGCTGCCGCCGCCGGCCGGGGTAATTCGAGCTTGAAACTGCTCGCGGTGACTGTTTTGACATGTTTGGACGCCGCGGATATTTTGGATTTCGGTTACATCTGTTCCGTTCAAGAACTGGTCCTGGCCAGGGCGAAAAAATCCATTCAGGTCGGCTGCGACGGAGTAATTGCTTCCGGTTCCGAAGCTGCCCTGTTAAGGAGGGAACTTGGCAGGGATATATTAATAGTAACTCCCGGAATACGCAGCCCCGGAAGCGCTGTTGACAGCCACAAGAGGTCGGTGACTCCCCGGGAAGCAATCGATGCGGGGGCCGACTACCTGGTGGTTGGCAGGCCAATCACCAAAGCCGCTGACCCAAGGAGCGCAGCTTTAAAAATCCTGGAGGAAATCAGTTGATTTCCTCCAGCAGGGTTTCTTTTTTGGTTAGATAAGCGCAGATTATGGCTATTACGTAGCAAAACGCGCCGGCGATAAAAGCCCAGACGTAGCTGTGGGTGTGGTCAAAAATCCAGCCGCCCAGTATCGAGCCTATAAAACCTCCCAGACCGAATGCGGAGGAGATCAGTCCCATTATTGTGCCGAGCGAGCCCGTTCCCAGCGAGTAGCCCGCCAAACCCGGCAGAGACATGGCTTTGCCTCCGTAACCCAGGGAATAGATAGCCACGAAAATATAGAGCATCCATAGATTTTTAACAGTCATTAAATACAAAAAGGCAATACAGCACATACTGCAGAAAATAATCAGGCTTTTCTTAAAGCCGATTTTGTCGCAGACAAAACCTGCCTGCAGTCTCCCCAAACCGCTGAATAAACCGACCAGCCCCATCGCGCTTGCCGCCGCCAGTTTGGGGATGCCCATATCCTCGGCAAACGGCACAACGTGGGTGGAGACAATCAGCAACGCAATGCAGGTGAAAAATTGATTGCCGTAAAGGTATAAAAAGGTCCGGTTGGAGATTAGCTTTTTAATCAGCAGGACGAGATTGGGGTGGGGCTTATTAAGACCGTTGCCGGGATGATTATTTTTCATGCCCAAAGGCAGCAGGCCTATTTGCCGGGGTTCACGGACGATGAAAAAGGCGGGGACGAACATAAATAAGAAAAGAAGGGTCCCTTCAGCGAAAAAGCCTGTCCGCCACCCGTAAATGGGAATGAGATAACCTACCAGCAGGGAGATGATGAAGGCGCCGAGGCCTATTCCGCACATGCTGACGCCCAGGGCAACCCCTCTTTTTTCTATAAACCAATTTTGAACGACTGAAGATGGAATTGAATAGCAGCATCCCATGCCGAGGCCGGCGATGACCCCGAAAAAGAAAAACAACTGCCAGTAGCTGTGAGCCATACCGGATAAAAGAAGCCCGCCGCCCAAAAGAAACCCGGCCACCCAGACGGTAATCTTGGGGCTGTATCGATCCGCCAGGATACCGGTTATAATAGCCGAAATTCCGTAAAACAGGTTGTTAAACGAAGCCAGGGAAGATGTGAGCGTCCTGTTCCAGCCAAATTCCCTGGCCAGATCAAGGACATAAATGCCGAAGGTCAGCTGCGCTGCTGACGTCATCCCGACAAAAGTAAGGGCTATAACAACGATCCAGCCGTAAAAAAGCTTCGGAGTATACTGTGGGCTGTCGGACAATTTGCAGTCCATTTCCTTTCTTTAGTTAAACCTGCTTTGACTTCTTTTTTTTAACCAAATATGTTAAGATAATTGCAATTATATAACAGACTGCCCCGAGGGTAAAGCCAAAAAATAACTGTGGGTATAGTCGAATATCTAGCCGCCAAGCAAAGAGCCTGCAAAAGTGCGATTTTGAACCTTCATTCAAGGAACGAGTGAACCCGATGTTTTTTTATTTTTATTGATGAACCAGATTTTCCGGTCATGTAGAATGTTAAGTGTGCCGGAAGAAAGGAGGGCCTTAGAAAATTTTAAGAAATAAGAAAAACATGAAAGGATTTCGATAGGAGGATGAATGTTTTAAATTATTTTTTTAATCCGAAGTCAGTGGCTGTAATCGGCGCTTCCAGCGACAGCTTTAAGGCTGGCGGCCAATGTCTTATGAGCCTTTTGCAATGCGGGTATAAGGGAACTATTTATCCTATAAATCCTCATCATGAAGAAATATTCGGCGTGAAGACTTATCCTTCGGTTACCGAATTGCCTGAAGCTTTCGACATAGGTTTAATCGTTGTCCCTTCCCAGGCTGTTAAAGAAGCTGTTCTAGACTGCGCAAGAGCGGGAGCGAAGGGAGTTATAATTATCAGTTCAGGATTCAAAGAGGCTGAAACCGGACAGGAGTTGGAAAAAGAAATCTTACAGTCGGCGATTGAGACAGGAGTGAAAATAATCGGGCCGAATACCCTGGGATTAATAAATACCGCCTGTTCTTTAAATCTTTCCTTCGTACCTCTTTTAAAAGAGGTTCCACGGGGTCCAATCGGATTGATCAGTCAAAGTGGAGGAGTTTGTATGCTTGTTCTTTACGCCTTGCTAAATGAAAACATAGGAACAAGCAAGGCGGTTGCTCTGGGTAATCGCTGCAACGTAGAGTTTTCCGACATCCTGGCTTATTTCGGCAGTGATCCTGAAATAAAAGTAGTTTTAATATATCTGGAGGGAATAGAAAATCCCCGTCTTTTGCTTGAAGAAGCTAAGAAAATAACTATGTTTAAGCCCGTGGTGGCATATAAAGTAAGAGGATCCGAGGCCGTTAACAGGGCAGCGTTTTCTCATACAGGGACGATGACCGGTAGTTTTAACCTTTACCAGGCCGCCTTTCGGGACGCTGGGATTGTCAGCGTGACAAGCATTGATGAACTAATAGATACGGCCAAGATCCTTTCTCTTTCGTCTATTCCGCGGGGCAACCGGGTAGGTATCGCTACCGTACAGGCCGGCCTGGGGATCATTTTTGCCAGCGTCGCCGAACAAGAAGGCCTGAAATTAGCGGAGCTTGCGCATTCTACTATAGAAGCGCTTGATAACTGTCTGTCTTCAATGGCCCGTTATACTTTACACTCCAATCCTATAGATATAACCTTTGGGGTATCGGATAAGCAAATTATTATTCAGACGCTCAGGCTTATAATGCAAGATAATAATGTTGACATGGTAGCTTTATTGAATTCTCATCATTCGGAGTATACGACGAATGTTCTGGAATCTGTCGAACAGCTTGCAGCAGCCGGAGAAATCACCAAACCTTTTGTCCTGATGCAGGATTCACCCGCAGAAGCGCTTGACAGTAAGCTAAAAGATATTGAAAGCAAAAATATACCTGTCTATAGGTTGCCGGATAGGATGGCCCGGGCGCTGGCCAATTTATACCGATACGCTGACATAAGGCAAAAGAAAGGAACAGTCATTTCAGAGCAAAGCTCTCAGGCAGCGTTGGATGAAGCCAAATCCATTCTTGCCGGAGTTGAACAAGAAGGGCTAAATGTTTTAACTGAACCGGAAGCAAAAGAATTTTTGTCTGCAGCTGGGATCCCTGTTACCCCGGTTAAAATAATTGAAAGATCAGATGAAGCATGTCGTGCGGCAGCTTCATTGGGAACGCCGGTGGTCTTAAAACTTGTCTCTCCTTTAATCGTGCACAAATCAGACATCGGCGGGGTTAAGCTGAATTTAGCCGGCGAAAAAGAAATCAGAGAAGCTTATGAAGAAATTATATTGAAAGGCAGATACTTTGATCCCCGGGTCCGCGTAAGCGTTCAACCTATGGCCCCTCCAGGTATAGAAGTCATCGTCGGAGCTATTACGGACAGCCAGTTCGGCCCGGTTATAATGTTTGGCCTGGGAGGAACAACTGTAGAGGTTTATCAGGACGTCTCCTTCAGGCTATTGCCTTTAAATACCCTGGCAGCCAGAGAGATGATCCAAGAAATAAAGGGATTTTCTTTGTTGCAAGGCTACCGGGGCCGGGTGGCCGTCAGTCTTGAACCGATTGTCGATATCCTGATGAAAATCTCAACTTTGGTAACAACTTTCACACAGATTAAAGAAATTGATCTGAACCCTGTAATTGTTTATCCAAATAAAGCGTTGGTTGTTGATTCACGTATTTTATTAACCGGACATTCCAAATTAAAATACGTAACTCGCCTGAGTAGACCCCCATGCTGCTAATGCAGCGCCATCAGAGGATGAAAATTCGTCAGCAAAGGGAGGGCAAATGCCTTAAAGTGCGATTTTGAGCCTTTATTCAAAGAACGAGAGAACCTCTTAAGGTTAGCGAGGGAAATGTTTGAGGCGTATGCGCTTAAGTTTGACTTAAGCCCGAGGGTGAACGAGTTCGTAAGTTGCGAACATAGCGCGTAGACAGTTGACCTTCCTGAGGATAGTTAATCTTCAGGATGTTTAGCCTTTAAGAACCGTCCCTGTTTGTCATAATCAGGGAAATGCAGGTGAAAAACTGATTGGCAAAGCAGCCTAAAAAATACTTGTTGACAATTAAACTTTTAAAAGTCCAGACATCATTTAAACATTGATCGATGTATATGTTAGTGGTCTTTGTTTTTTCGGCGCCGTATGGCAAAAGACCTTTTTCCTCCGGGTTTCCGGCCATAAAAAAACTGGCCAGGATCATTATTGAAAAAAGAAATGCCCCTTCGGCAAAAACCCCCACCCTCCAACCATAGTGGGGAATAAAATAACCGACCAGCAGGGAAATCACGAAACTGCCGATGCTTATGCCGCACATGCTTATTCCAAGCGCTACGGATCTCTTTTCAATAAACCACCTCTGGACGACGGAGGAGGGTACGCAATAACAGCAGCTTGTGCCAAGGGCGGCAATAACCCCGAAAAACAGGTACATCTGCCATACGTTGCGGGAAAATCCGCACAGGAAAAGACCGCCTCCGAGCAGAACGGCGGAAACCACAATAAGCAGCCTGGGTTTGTAGCGATCGGTTATTGTTCCCGCAAGAACGGCTGCAAGGCTGTAGACAAAGTAATGGACCGAACTGATTGAAGACGTCAGCGTCCTGCTCCAGTGGAATTCGGCGATCAGTTCCTTGACATATATTCCGTAGGTCAACTGGGCCGCGGCTGTTATGCCGACTAAAACGCAGGCTGCAAGCACAAGCCAGCCATAAAAAAACGCCGGTTTGTTTTGTTTATCGTCTGACATGTCTGACCCTTTCGTTTTTTATTATATTTCTGTCGAATCCGCATATTTCCTACTTTTTATAAATAATGTTTATGCCGTTTGGCGGATAAAATTTTTAAGAGCCCGGCAGGAAATAACAGCGCGTGTGTCTAAAATATACATCTAATAAAGATTTGGTTAACCAAGCATAATTAAGGAGGAGATTTCAGGTATGGATTTTGATCTTTCAGAGGAGTTGCAAGATATCCGAAGACTTGCCCGCGATTTTGCCGAGACCGAAGTAAAATCTACTGTCGATGCTGATGACAAGGCGCACCGCTTCCGCCCCGATCTTGTCAAGAAGATGGGCGAACTGGGCTTTTTCGGCTGCGCCGTTCCCGAGGAGTACGGTGGAAACGGCATGGGTTATGCGGCTTTAGCCATCCTGGCTGAAGAAACGGCCAGGGTGTGGAGTTCCCTAAGGTTGGCTTTTGCGGCAAATTTACTGGGCCCTGCAATGACCATCCTGCGATACGGCAGCGATGAGTTAAAAAAGAAATACGTTCCGCCGCTGGTCAATGCGGATGTATTCGGCTGCTTTGCCTTAACGGAGCCGAATGCCGGCTCCGACGTGGCCGCCATGAAAGCCAAGGCCATCCTTGACGGAGATTATTACATTATGAACGGCAGCAAGATGTGGATCTCTTACTGCACTGTAGCGGATGTGGGGCTGGTTTACGCCTACACCGATCCTTCAAAGCCGGTAAAAGGAATGTCTGCCTTTATCGTAGACATGAAGTCGGAAGGAATTACCAACGAGGCTATTACCGAAAAGCTTGGCAACTGGGGCGGCCCGGTTGGCTCGATTACATTTGAAAACGTCAAGGTTCCGAAAGAAAACCTCCTGGGCAAGGAAGGACAGGGTTTTGTTATCGCTATGAAACAGCTCGACGATACCCGCCTTGCTTCCATGGCCGGCGCTCTTGGCGTCGCCCAAGCCTGCCTGGATGCGTCAGTTGAATACTGCAACCAGCGCGAGCAGTTCGGCCAGCTGATCGGCAAATTCCAAATGATCCAGGATCAGATCGCCCAGATGGTGGTGGATATAAACGCCGCCCGCCTGATGGTTTACAAGGTGGCTTTCCTGAAAGATAAGGGCCGGGCATGCACACTGGAGACCTCCATGGCCAAGCTTTTTGCCGCTGAGACGGCGAACAAGTGCGCTGACTACGCGATGAAGATTTACAGCGCCTACGGATATTCCGAGGAATACCCGGTGGCCAGGTTCTTCCGGGACGCCAAGTACTACCAGATCGTCGAGGGTACGAGCAACATTCAAAAGACAATCGTTGCCAACGACGCCTTGGGCTACAGAAAGGCCAACAAGTAGTAAGTAAAAAACGGACACGTATATTCAAAGCATAAAGCATAACGTTTTTTTATAAGAAAATAAAAAAAGCAGGGGGTTAGGCATTATCCTTTCCCTGTTTTTTTTATTCCTCATAATCCTCTTGGCTTTACTTCTGTGTCCAAAGTGCCCCCGATGTGAAAACCGGTTTTTGATAATCTATCAACGCCAACTTCTAACCTGATGATAGTATCGCCTGTACTGACGCCAGAAGTTGTAATAATATTAAAAGTTGTCACAGCGCCTGACAATAAGGTCGAGACAGATGTGCCCCCGGTTGTTGGGGCTATAACGCTTGCCAAATTATCAACTTTGTAAATAGTGTAAGCTCCCAACCGATAACCCTTTTTTATGAGGGTAACCCCATCAGTGGCGATGTTTTGAAAAGCAATCGAATCATTTGTTGTCGAAATATCATAAGTAGTGGCATACCGAAGACCGTTTCTGTCGCCATTTTTACCATCTACAATTTCAGACAAAACTTTTTGCGCTTCCTGGTTTATTTTTGTTTGTTCCATGGTATATACGTAGACTTTACTCGATTGGGTATAATAGGACGCAATAATTATCACGATGATTGACAGAATGAATAACCCCACCATGAGTTCTATGATAGTAAAGCCTTCTTCTTTTATTTTTTTCATACGACCAGTTCCAGGTAGGCCAATTGAGAACTACCCTTTTTTATTGTGATTTTAATTGATTTTCCATCGAATTTACCATCGCTGTTGAGATCAATATCTGTGGGTGTAGGGACATTTGCTTGAAAATTATATGTTGCGTTTATTCTTGTATTGAAAGCAGTTACTTTGCCGCTGTCATATCCTGATATTAATTCTTCTGCTAGCTCCTGAGCCAAGTTTTGGGCGAGGTATTTTTCATTACTTTGCTTAGCTTTAAGCTTTTCTTTTTCAAACATTATCCCCAAAGGAATTAACAAAATAGAAATGATCAGCAAGGTCACTATTATTTCTATTAGAACAAAACCTGCCGTGTTTTGAAGTTTCTTAAGTTTCACTATAACTCTCTCCAAGTCGGTTTGTTAATTTCAACCTGCAATGTTCCCCCAAATGGGTATGTCCCGCCGGCCCCAGAGCTATATGTTACCAGTCCACTGCCGCTTGATGCGTAGTCATAGCAAATAATTGAACCTGTTAGTTTGCCACTATTAGGAACAGTTACTGTAGCATTAGGCGCAAATACGGCTCCATTTTGGCTAATTACAGAACCATCACCATTAATTGTAACGTTATCCCCTTTTGATATAATACATCCATTAAATACACAACTATTTGAAATTGTAATGTCAGCAGTGGCGCTGTTGGAATAAAGCGATCCAAATATTCTTTTGTCACCGGTAATACTAATATTATTTGATCCGTTATAGTAAATCATTACATTGCTGATATTTCCGTTGTTGTTTATTGCGCCGCCGTTAGTTATTACCAGGCTGGTGTCAACATAAATTGTTAATTTCCCCGTACCGCTTAGAGCTATGGATCCCTGCTCTAAACTAAGAGTTCCGACTCTAATTATCCTTTCCGTACTTCCCGTATTTATCGTTAATGTTCCGTCATTATGAATTGAAATTGTGCTGTAATAACCGTCATCGCTTATTGAACCACCGGAGTATCCTATGTCTAGACTGCCCCTATTTGTCAGGGTCGGGAAAGAAGGAAAATCAGGCATTGAATAAGTACGGATGGCAAGAAGGTTATTTATGGTACCCGTGACATTAGAAGGACTGTTAACAACTGTTGACGGAATACCTCCGGGGCCTATTGAAAGATTTCCATGAATACGAGCGCTATAGGGAATATAAACACCATCGGTTGCCGTCGTGTTTGTGCCGACATTGCCATTGATTGAAGCGCTTCCTTTACTGCCCATATTTATACTGTGAATCGCAAAGACAGCCATGTCGAACTGCGGGCTGCTGCCACCTCCGCCGCCTTGAGCAGTATAATAATGAAAGGTTGCTTCGATTGTTCTTACGCTGTTGCCTGATACCCCTTTAGATCTAACTCTGATTTGATCTATGTCTGCACTGCTGCACCAGACTTTGAAGGAATTACCTGTTTTGAATCCTTGCGTTTCGCTTTGAATCCACGGTGTTGAACTGTCATCTGTATACGGGTAAAAAGTAATAAGTTTGTCGGACAGCATATTTTGCAATTGGTGTTTGGCTTCATTTATTCCTGATTCTGCCATATAATATGCCTGAGACCGGTTGCTGACTCTCTTTTGTTCTTGAACACGTCCTAGGCTGATTGTCAAAACGGCTCCTAATATCAAAGCCAGCGCGGTAATCAAAATAACCGCATATACCATGATTGAACCTTTTTCATCCGGCTTAAACATACATGACCCCCCTTTGTTTTTAGCCGAAATTAATAATACGTATAATTATGTTTATTTTAAAATATATTGTAAAAAAACAATAATAAAATCTAATTTTATCGATAATCAGCGATAATGTTATGGTATAAGTCATCAGGGAAAAGCTCATCCCCCTAAAAAGAGATATAATGGGAGAATAAAGTTTAGAATGAGCAAACGCTAAGCAGGAAAAGTGGCTCCTGATTTCTTAAAAACCTTATTGTACACTCACGAGTAGCCCAAGAACAAGTAGTTTGTCTATACAAAATCTCTATATTCAAATACTGAAGGGGTGACATTTTCGTTGGTGTTGACATAAATAATCATTAGGCAACACTCAGAATTTCTTTATGCCTTTTAATGAAACAATCCTTTTCATTCTTTCCATAATATCTTCGGTCTTTCTATAAAAAACTTTAATGAAAAATTGACTTCTAAAAAACCTATTTTTTTGAAAGATTAAAACCGGTAATTATTAATGTTTGTTTTTATCTGTAATGACCTATCTGTCATAGTATCTGTCATAGGGACGGTTCTTCTTAAAGGGTTCAATTGGAAGTTTTGCGAAGAAAAAGGGCTCAAATATCAGGCAACTCCTGGTTTTGAGCCTTAATCATCAATAACGCGCTATAGCTGTATCGCAAAATTTTCAATTGCCCCAGAAGAATGAAGTCGCTTTGCTCCCAGCTATGGGGATTCAATTTTTTATCCTGGCTTTTTAATCGGTGATTCTTTTGAATTTGTACCCGATCTTCATTAAATGTCCGGTATCTTTAAGGCAAAACCGGCTAAAATTAAACACACCTACCCCCTCCCCATAAATGGGTTTTCTCCAAAAAGTTTATTCAAATGACCGGCTATTATGGAGAAGGCCCTGGATATACCGAACGCATAGCCTTCATTTTTCCTTTCTTGCATACAGGGCAAACCGTTACATCCTTGCCTAAAAGGATATTGAGGATCTCAATAGTTGTAAGTCCTTCGAATTTAGGTTTGTAAGCAGGGCTGGAAGTTAGTTTTCTGCACAGCTTAAGCTTTGTTTTTTTATTGCGGTTAGCAAGTAGGCCATAATGTCTGATCTTTACAAAGCCCCTTGGAAGTATATGCATTAAAAACCGCCTGATAAATTCAACGCCTTTTAATGTGATTATCTTTGTTCCGTTGCCTTTATTACGGTCTCTATAAGCCGGCGGCGTCACAAAAAAAATAAGAAGAAGGAATTTGCTAGACAAAATAGAATTATCTGTTATCAAGATTAATAGTTAAGTCCGACGGCACATCAGCAGCGAGTAAAGGTGGCTGTGGGAAGAAGGATAAATATAGGAGGCGCATACCATGAATTCATTAGTGCCGCCGATCTCACAAGTATTTAGAGGCTCAATCAGGGCTTTTCAGACATTCCCTGTTACCATAGGAAGCGCCCTGGCGTTCGCGGTTGTGACGATGATCAGGATTCAACTAAATTGGCCACAGCAGGAACCATATAATCTTCTGTTCAACAGTCTGCATTGGGCTTTTGCGCTGGGAGCTATTTTCAGCCTTGCTGCGATAACAGCAACCCAAAGCCGGTTCAACACAAAAAAAGCATTCCTGGTTGCCAACCTGCTCGGTGTCGCGGTCGTAGTCGCAGCCTTCCTAATGCTCTATCTGCTTGGCGGAACTAAATCGGGCCTTGATGATTCAAGTTTTGTCAGGGTGTCGGTCATAGCTGCATCGCGTGTCAGCGCTGCAATTCTGATCAGTTTTCTTGCCTTCATTATCCTGGCCGGCTATCCAGAAGATCAGTCAGACTTTGCCCGTTCATTTTTCATGACGCACAAGGCTTTTTTTATCGCCCTTGTCTACGGCCTGGTAATTATGGCCGGTACCTCAGGAGTTGCAGGCGCTGTCCAAATCCTCCTTTACAGCGGTATGAGCGAGAAAGTTTTTGAATATACCGGGACTTTAGTCGGATTTCTTACTTTTACAATTTTCATCGGTTATTTTCCGGACTTCCGCAAGGGACAGATTGACGAACGCCTCGAGGAAGCCCAGAAACAGCCGCGGTTTATTGAGATACTTAATGTAGAAATTCATGTTGATCCCCAACATGATGTTTTTAGTTATTGGCTCAACCTGAACGCGTTGCATGTTAAAGAAAAGACGTAATCAGGTATTTAGGAATCAGGGTACATAAGGGTAAAGTAACCATAAAAAAAAGGAAGATGTTCAGTATGAAGTTGGAAAAAATTGATCACATCTGCATTGCAGTTAAAGATGTTAAGAAGGCTGAAGAACTATTTGCCGGGACATTCGATTTAAGAGCAGTTGATCACTATATTGATGAGAAAGAAAAGATAAGCGTTGCAAGGTTTATGATTGGGGAAGTCGCTTTCGAACTCATGGAATCTACCAGTCCGGACGGCGAAGTTGCCAGATTTATTGAAAAAAACGGTGAAGGTATGTTCTTAATATCTTTTAAAGTACCTGATGTAGAAGGCAGCATGGAAGAGCTTAATAAAAAAGGCCTCTCCCCAATTGATAAAAAACCAAGGAATTGGTGTGGAAGAAATTTTACTTTTTTACACCCAAAGGATTTCGCAGGAGTTTTAATTGAACTAATTGAATAACTCTTTGCTGCCCTATAAGTGCATTTGTCGTTAATTCATAGTTTAAAATGGCAAGGTATCCCATATCCGGAACCCTTGCCATTTCTGCATTTTATGGTGGACCGTGAGGGCATCGAACCCCCAACCTGACGATTAAGAGTCGCCTGCTCTACCAGTTGAGCTAACGGTCCATAGTCAAAGTTGGTCGGGATGGAGGGATTTGAACCCCCGGCCTCTTGCTCCCAAAGCAAGCGCGCTAGCCAAACTGCGCCACATCCCGCAAGAAGTCTTGAAATACAAAAATAGTATAGCACGTTAAAACAGGTATATCAAGAGCCACTTGAAAAATGAAGATATACTGCGCTATTTCCATGTTTATCCTTGCTTTTGAGGTTTCAAGCCTTCTTTTTTTGTCAAAGCCTGCTATATTTTGGAGATTCTCAGAGGTTCTTTAGAGGATTTTCTTTTCTAAAGTTGAATTTAATGATACAGCTTACTTTGGTAATATTATCCCTGGGAGTTTTACCTATTGCAGATTACCACAGAACAAATGCAAATGCTTCTGAAAACAAGCCGTTTTTTAAATTCCCAGCTCGAACTTGAGAAACTTCTCGAACTGGTGCTTGAAAGGGCAATGGCGGTTGTATCCGCCGAAGCGGGAACCCTTTGGCTGGTTGAAGAGGACGGTTGCCTGGCGCCTTTTGTAGCCAGGGGTCCCAAGGCTGACGCCTTAAAAGGCCTGCGTCTTAAACCAGGAGAAGGTCTTGCAGGGCAGGTCGTGACGGAAAATGAGCCGCGCCTGATCAAGAATGTTCACCTGGACGCCTCGTGGGCCGGGCGGTTTGACGACGCGACAGGGTTTGTCACCCGTTCCCTTTTGTGTATACCTTTAAGAGGCCGGAAAGAAGTAATCGGATGCCTGCAACTTCTAAAATAAAGAAAGGGAGCAGTATTTCACGGAATCGGACTTGTATATCGTGCTGGCTTTTGCCGGGCAGGCGGCAATTTCCCTGGAAAACAGCCGGCTTTATACCTGGCAGGGAATGCTCCTGAACAGCCTGATCAGAGTGCTCGCCTCATCTTTGGATGCCCGCGACCCTTATACACACGGCCATTCCGAGAGGGTCAGCCAATATTCCGTAATAATTGGAAAAGGACTCGGATTTTCACCCGAAGAATTGGAATTGCTGGAAAGGGCTGCCCTGCTGCACGATGTGGGCAAGATTGGTATTCGGGACAATGTTCTTCTTCAGAGGCCGCTCTCTTCCGAAGAGTGGAACATTATGAAAATGCACCCGGAAATCGGCGCTCATATCCTTGCCGATTTGGAACCCCGGCAGCTTGCCGAAGGGATTTATGAAGGAGCGATGTACCACCAGGAAAAATTCGACGGCAGCGGCTATCCCCGGGGGGTAAAAGGATACGATATTCCCCTTGTGGGCAGGATAATTGCCGTTGCGGATACTTTTGACGCAATTACCACCGACCGCCCTTACCGCAAGGGAGCTGGTTTCGCCGAGGCTTTAAAGGAGATTTCCCGCTGTTCATGTACCCAGCTCGACCCGGAAATAGCGAATGTTTTTGTGGAAATAATGGAGAAGAAATAAAACTATTGCGTCCAAAACACAGTTATTTCGCTGTTTACAACCGGCTCGCCATTCTGATTAACGGTTGTCATCTCATAAAACACATACTTGCGTTCCATTTTGACGAACTTGTTTTTCACGGTCACACTGGTTACAAGTTGGTCACCGGGAAATACCGGCCTGATAAATTCGAACTTCTGCCTCGCGTGGACCGCCGCGCCGGGGGGGATTTTGCCTTCCGACTGAAAAGCGGAAACTATATATATGGCTGCGCTTGTCGGCGGCGCTATAATACTGCCGTAAAAAGAGTTTTTACCGTTTTCTTCAGCGCAGTAAAGCGGGTTTGAGTCAGAAACGGCTTCAGCGTATTTAAAGATTGTTTCTTTGGTCATCGTGAACTCGTGAGGTTTAAATTTTTGCCCGACTTCAAGTTCTTCAAAACTGATCATCTTTTCCTTCTCCAAAACTGATCCCTCCCGGCCAAAATAAAGAAATTACAGTTTCGCTAAAGCTGTTGCAGTTCCTGTAATGATACTGGCGTTCTCCTGATTTGTACAGGCGACTTTGCAAGTTACAATGCCCCTGTCGCCTGAAGCTTTCTTTGTATTAACTTTGCCCGACACCGTGATTGTGTCACCGGGCCGTACGGGCGCATGAAAGCTTATTTCCATGGCGCTTCCCGAGTACCACCCGTCATTAAAAAAGTTGGCCATCATTTCTGAAATATAGGCAATAGTAAGCAGTCCGTGGGCAATTGTGCCTTTAAACACTGTTTGACCGGCAAACTCCGGATCTATATGCTGCGGATCCATATCGCCGGAGGCCTGGGCATACTTGTTGATGATCTCCTGCGTGACCTGTTTTTTAACCTCCGGAAGTTCCATTCCTAATTCAATTTCGGCAAACTTTTTTAAATCCGGGCGCCTGGTATTCATAAAACTTTCCCCCATGGTTTTTTATCTTGTTTTTCTTCATCCGGGCAGGTTTTTCCTGCCTTGGGCCTTTAAGTCAAATAAAAAATGCAAAGATGAGTTTTGGCCCGGCGAGAAGAAGATCTATAACGCGCAGTTGAAAAACGGTTTTAAATCGCGTGTCAAAGACAACAAGGTTGAAAACCGGCGCGACCTTCATTTGAGGAGGGTGGCAATTTCTCGAGTTTGTATAACGATATAAGGCGGTCAGTAAAAAGCCTTTTATTCCCCATAACCAGCCGGCTGCCAGGGCGGTGTAATACGCGTCGTGCGTGCCGATCCTGGTTTCCCAACTAACATGTTCCATTTTTGCCCGCCGTATTAAAAAGATAAATAACGCTTTTAACGTTTGCATTTTGCGGGTGGAAAAGTTTTTGCTTTTCTTAAAATCAGGCCAGTTTTTACCCAGGGGGAAGGCGCTTTCTTTTTTATATAGAGTGACAGGCAGGGCATTGACCTTTATTTCCAGCGTACACTCTTCTCCCCGGCAGGAAAAACAGATCAAAAAAGTAACGGGAACCATCAGGATGATGGTAACTAAAACAAAAAAAGCTGCAATCAACCACCCGGGCCAGCTCATGCCATACCTCCTTCATAAGTAATATTTTCCACCGGCCGGCGCCTGTCTATGCGTTTTAGCAGCGGTTTTTACAACGTTTTTACAACGAGCTTTTATTATTGCGTTAAAAAGCCTGGTTTGTTATAATTTGTTGTAAAGTTTTTGCATTTAAATATCAGATACTGGAAGCCTTTTGTATCTAATTAAGGGAGGTTAGGTTCGAATAATGAAAGAGGTAGTAATTGTCAGCGGAGCAAGAACACCGATCGGTACTTTTGGCGCTACTTTGAAGGACGTGCCTGCGTTTAAGCTGGGCGCCCTGGTGATCCGGGAATCGCTGAAAAAGGCGGGATTAAGGCCCAAGTCGGGGCCGGAACTGATGAGTTTTGGGGCTGAGGCCTTGAAAGACATGGGAATGCCCGATCTGGAAAAGAAAGCTTACGATTGGGACGATTCCCTGCCTGAAGTTCAGATTGATGAAGTTATCATGGGTAATGTTCTCCAGGGAGGCCTGGGGCAGAACAGTGCCCGGCAGGCGGCAATCTTCGGCGGCATTCCAAAGGAATCAAACGCTTTTACCGTCAACAAGGTATGCGCTTCAGGGATGAAGGCTATTGCCCTGGGAGCGCAGGCGATTATGACCGGCGACGCGGAAGTGGTTATTGCCGGCGGAATGGAGAGCATGAGCTGCGCCCCCTATATTCTCCCCAAAGCCCGCTGGGGCTACCGGATGGATGTTACATCCAAGGGCGAATTGATTGACATGATGGTTTTGGACGGTGTCTGGGAAATATTCTACGGATACCATATGGGCAACACTGCGGAAAACATCGCCGCAAAGTACGGCATCACCCGCCTGGAACAGGACGAACTGGGCCTTTTAAGCCACCAGCGTGCCCGGAAAGCCATCAAGGAAGGCCTCTTTAAAGAGGAGATAGTTCCTGTGCCCATTCCCCAGAAAAAGGGTGACCCAATCTTTTTCGACACAGATGAAAGGCCTATGGACACCTCCTTGGAGAAAATGTCCAAGATGGCCCCGGCTTTCCGCAAGGACGGCACTGTTACGGCAGGAAACGCTTCAGGTATAAATGACGCCGCCGCTGCTGTGCTGATGATGACGGCGGATAAAGCTAAGGAGTTGGGACTGCAGCCGATGGCCACTTTCAGGGGCTTTGCTGGAGGCGGTGTTGATCCTGCTTACATGGGTATCGGCCCTGTTCCGGCTGTAAAGAAGGTCCTCAGTAAGACCGGCCTTTCTCTTGCAGACATGGATGTGATCGAACTTAACGAGGCCTTTGCCGCTCAGGCAATCGGCTGCATAAGGGAACTGGGCGTAAGCCTTGACAACACCAACCTGCTCGGCAGCGGCATATCCCTGGGGCATCCAATCGGGTGTGCGGGAGCAAGGCTGATTGTTACCATGATCCACGAAATGAAGCGCAATAACCGGAAGCTGGGTCTGGCGACGATGTGCATCGGCGGCGGCCAGGGCGCGGCGATGGTTTTGGAAAGAAAATAACTGACTGAACAATAAACAAGGCAAGATGGACCTGGAAAGGTTTTTAACGGTTTTTCCAGGTCCTTTTAATTATTTCTATTTGAGTTGTCTGCTGTGCCCCGGAATGTTGAAAGGCTGCGGGAAATGGGTTTGGAGGTTTTGATAATTGCCGACGACAACGCTTCCACGGCGCTTGCCGTTACTGTCAAGGCAAGGATAAACAGAGGTATTGCCGCAGGACAAAGCCCGTAAAATGGAACACGTAAAAAAGAAAAGCGGAAGTTGTTTTATTTTTTTATCAGGGTTCTTAAATCCTCGATTGAGAGGCTTGTTTTATGTAGCATAGCATGGCAATTTGGGCATACAGGTTTCAAATCGTTTTCTGGATCAACCTGATATTTTTCGTGAATCTTATTTAG
>DOTD01000058.1 GCA_003513005.1 Desulfotomaculum sp. | reverse complement strand
GTTCTCCACAGATCCCAGGTCTGTTTTTTTTCCTTATCCGTCTTTCTGCTGCTAAACGGGTTTATTCGATGCCAAAAATATACGACGACCGATAGAATAGCTCCAAGCTGGATAATTACGTCAAACATATTGGCAAAACTACCGGTAAATCCAACCAGCCTGTTTACAAGTAAAAGGTGCCCGGTTGAAGAAATAGGCAAGAACTCCGTTATGCCTTCAACGACACCCAAAATTACTGCGATTATGTGATTGCTTATAAATATCTCCAGCTTTTCTTTTAAATAGTTAGCCTGAATGATTAACCTTAATGATTAACCTGATTTTTTTATAATATTCATCAGGTAATTGTGGCACAAAATATTTTATGGTTTAACTTTACTAAAGCGGGCTACGCCCGCAACCCAAATTAAATAATGCGCTGTCCTTAAGATATTTTGTAGAATAATGTTGAAAGACATATCTCCAAGAATATCGCGAGGAGGCAGTGCATGGATAAATTATTACATAAATACGGTGGTAAAATCAAGGGCGTAATCGAAGGTTTTGACCGAATTGTATTTAAAGGAACCTTGCGGCCATTATGCTTTGCTCTTGGAATGCAGGTGTACCTTAGCCGCCTTAAGTGTGCATAAGTCATGTAACACATTTAAAGCGGCTTTTGATAAAACTGCGGGATTCCCACAAATAAAACCAGAACAGTTACGATGCAAACATTTATATTTCTATTACGATCACGAAGATTACGGCTTTATGAGCATCCGCTTACAAACATGGGCGCCGTTTGAGGTTCAAATTGCGTTGAACGGCTTAAGAGTGGCTAAAACGTTTACTTGATAAATCCGGCGGCAAGTACGTCCTCAATGGGAATAAGTTCCTCGGCGCGGAGGATTATTCCGTGGCGCAAGACTTGTTGGACAGCCAGCGTAGCGTAAGATGGATTGAAATGCTGTCAGGATTCATTCTGTGAAGTTTTTCCATCAATGACCCGGCTGTTTGGGAATGATCTAAGCTATACCTGGACTCTTTGGCAAAGCGAGTGGGCAAAAGACTATATCTTTCACGATCCACAAGAACTACAAAAAGCACATGGGCTATTTCTTGCGTCATGCATTATTTGAGTTTACCATGAACAATCCAGCGAAATTCAAAATATATCGAACCGTTTCAGGGCGATGAAAGCGGCGAGAAGAAACTCCGTCCGATGCGTCAAGGAATTGCCGATATTTCACCGCGAACAAAGATTTGCAGGAAAGCGTATTAAGAATTTTACTGAACAGGCAGCCACTATGGAGGAGGACGTAACGGTAAGCGAGGTATTATCGCATGTTGCAAAGCCTATCCGCTAAAGACGGCAAGAAATATCGTGCGCTTGATGTGACCGGCAAGGATCTTGCGTTATTGAGAGCTATCGCTGACCCCAAATTTAATGTAGACGCTATCTCAAATAAACAACTTCAGAAAACACTATCTGGGCAACCGTGGGCAAAGGATATGGAGGGTCTTAAAACTTGCCGCACGTATCAGCCGGCGCCTCCGGCTTTTACGAGAGCATGGTTTGATAAGGAAACTACCAAAACAACATAAGTACACGCTTACAGACAAGGGTAGGCTTTTGACGGCTTCGTTGAATCAATTTCTCTTTAGCTAAAGTCAGCGATTTATCTAAGCTGGCAGCGTGATATTTTTGTTTTTTATTGGTGAAGTGTACCCGTAAGGTACTAACGGCAAACTTAAATCAAACATCAATACTTTTATGGAATCCCAAGTAAGCCAAAATGCTCTTGGTAAAGAAAATTATCATTGAAGTAATCTTTTATATGGCTATGATGAAAAATATGCTTATGCTTGGGTACTTTGCAGCGGTTTTATAGTTAAGAGCAGCGGCGAGTTAGAACCAGGTACAGGATTTAGTATCCCCACGCGTCTTGAGTATAAACAGCCAGATTTTCAAATCGTTGCCTATAAACATCCGGAAGATGGTAGTTTCTATGATACCACGCTTCGACAGCTTTTCCCTAAAAAGTTTTATGATTTAGGCCGGCCATCTAATGATGAGATAAGCGAACTTGAAAAGGAGGTCTGGGATAAGGCAAAACAAAATAATGATTGTTTAAAACAAGGCGGCTATTGCGCCCAAGAATGCAATGAAAATGATGGTGTTGTTTATTTGAAAGGATGTTCATCCAGTCAGGTTTGCTGTAGGCCAAAAGAATCTTGCGTTGGTTGCAAAGATTTATGCGGTGATGGAATTTGTCAGGAAGTAGTTTGTTTAACCATTGGTTGCCCTTGCGCTGAAACAGCAGAAGGTTGCCCTCAAGATTTTAAATAGATTGGAGAAAAATCAACGATATGAAAAGAAGAAATAAAATTATTCTATTTGTTTCATTGTTGATTTTATTTTTATTTGCCTGGGCTCCTTGGATGAATAATAAAGCTATCCACGATAGAGTATTCCAGCAGAAAGCGCGCAAAGACGGAACGATGGGTCAGGTAATTCAACCGGACAGGACAAAAGAATACACTTTAATTTGCGATTATAATGTAATGTGGTTTCCTTTTGGAAGATATGTTGCAAGTTGTGAAGGAAGTTATTTTGTAACATTTTGGAGTAAAATACAAAATACGTATCCATTCACCTTTAGCACTGGCGGTGCATATTTCAGCATTGGGATTTTCAAGGATTTGCCGGTATACTTTTTTATGCCTGCCCATACTAAAATACAACTTTCCCTCATATTCCATGAAAAAGCCAAACGGCCTTACCTTTGGTTGATCTCCTTCTTCTGTTGCAAAATAGAATACAGGGTTTTCTTTCAAAAACACCAGGACTTTTTCCATCGTTAATACCTCCTGATATTTTAAAACTATACCATACTTTAATTGAGCCGGGTTTTTAGCCAATGCAACTTATATAAACCTGAAATTTCTTAAGTTAATTCTTCAATACATTACTATTTTCCTTTTATTTTTATAAATTCACAGGAACGGATCAAGAACCTGGCAGAAGCTATCTTATTTAAAATAGTATCTTGGAAAAATCTTTGCGGGTGTATATTATGTAGTTATATACAACAGGAAATAATCTGTTTTATTATTACAATACTTTCATACGATTGGCGGGGATTAATAATTGAAAGAAACTGTAATTGATTTTCATGTTCACCTTTCCCTGTATGAGACCTTTACTAAAGATGCTTTTGACTTTTTTGCGGCAGCCCATCCTTCAGAAGAAGAATATGTGGCTTTTTGCAAAAAATACAGTGATCCGCAGGCCTTTTTACAGTTGATGGATGAAAAAGAAGTGGATTACTCTGTTGTATTGGCAGAGATTGCGCCTTTGACAACAGGTGTGGCCACAAATGAAATGGTAAAAGAATTTTGCCAGGCAAGTCCCAGATTAATACCTTTTTGTACGTTAAACCCTTATCTGCATGCGAATATGGGCAAGATGCTGGAGGATTTTATCTTAAATCAGGGCTTCAAGGGACTCAAGCTTTATCCACCATACAATTATTTTTATCCTAATGACAATTTTATGTATCCTTTGTATGCCGTTGCCGAAAGGCTTGGTATACCTATTCTTTTCCATACGGGCTCTTCAATTTTTGCAAACTTCCGTTTAAAATATGGCAATCCAATTTATTTTGATGATGTAGCTGTGGATTTTCCAAACATGAAAATAATCATGGCGCACGGCGGACGCGGCCCGTGGTATAATGAAGCCCTTACCCTAATTCGCCTGCATAAGAATGTTTATATCGATGTGTCAGGCTTGCCGCCAAAAAAACTTTTAGAATTCTTCCCGGATATGGAACGCTTCGCCCACAAGTTTATTTTTGGGACTGACTGGCCCGCTGTGGATGTAAAAAAGAACGCCGATATAATCCGGAGCCTTAAGATATCCCGGGAAGCAATTTTAAAAATACTGGGAGAAAATGCCAGGCAGCTCCTGGGATTAGTCTAAAAGTATAAAGGGGATGGGCTACCTCATCAATCAATGTCTTCCGACAGGGAATCTTTATAGCTTTGGAAGATCTCCACAGCCTTTTCTTTATATTCCTCCGGGATTTCAATATGTCCCCACCCCATAATCATTTGAAACAAACCATCATAGGCCAGACTATGGTGGTTAATGACAGCATATGGGATCCCTTCTTCCTCAAGAAAGGCTGCAAATATTTCCGCTTCAATCTCATTATCCAGTTCTATCCGGAAAATCTTCACAGTTACAACACTCCTTATCACTTCGTTGTTACAAGCAGACGAATCGCAGACGATGAGGCAAAGGGAATAGGATCCGGCCGGATCCCTGTTAGAAGGCTTTGGCCCAGTAATCATACAAAATACTTTGCGCGTACGTTATGCCGGGCACAGCCCAGCGTGCATTCAGCTGCAGCCAGGTTGGACTGATGCCCCTGTCCACTAAAGAAAAACGCGGATCAACCAGTACCTTGCCTTCAGGTAAAACATTTTTGGTTGCATAGGCGTATAAATGCTGGATATGTGCTTCTATTCCCGCTTCCGGAGAAGAAAATACTGCCCCATGGACACCTTTCTCGAAACTCACCTGATCCGGATCTGCTCCATTGAGCGATTCTTCACCTGTGCAGGGGCTCCCTGTTGCCCACAACCCACAGTAATTGTTTTGCCAGGGTTGAACAGAACCGGTAAACTGAAAATACCCGGTCTCTTTGACTGCCTGGAAATAAGCAATATCCCCACGGACGCCATACTCCCTGCCGATTTCAAGATATAACTCCGCTAATTTTGGCATAGGGTTGAATACTCTGCCTGCTTTCTCCATTTTGGTTTTTATTCTTGGGGCCTCGCCCGTCAAATATGCTTCCATTTGATCTGCAGTCAGCTGTGAGGTTCCCATAATGCCAATTGCCGCTGAATCAATCTGTCCCCCGCCCGGGAGATTGATTGTCATCGGGTACTTGCTTAGTTCCTCAAGGTAACTTTCAAAGCGGACCAATTGCTCCTCACTGAATTCATTAATATCCATACTTAATAGATCTGCAGAATTAACAACTCTTCCATCCAATAATTTTAAATTGCTGTGATAATGCGCAAGGTCTTTAACTAACTGAAGGGTGATCGCGTTTGCCGGCTGCGCCGGTTCAGGATTGGTTGGGGGTACAGGAACAGCGCTTGTAATAACTACTGTTTTGGTACCGTTTTCCCAATCCACTTTACAATCCATGGCTTCACCAACGACCCGAAGCGGAACCATAGTCCGGCCCTGCCTGATTAATGCTTTCCCATATCCTTCAGGAATAGCCAGCGTTTTTCCGTCAATGATGATCTCAATTTCCCCGCTTTTTCCTCCGGAGGAAGGGATAAAACCTTTATTTTTTCTGTTGATTACTACCTGCCGGCTCTCCTGTATCCAGTTTACTTGAGCCCCCATATTTTCACTGATTACCCGCAATGGAACATAAGTCCTATTTTCAATAATCTCCGGTGTTTGCTCTCCCTCCGGAAAATGCAGCAATTCGCCGTTGATACGGATATTTATTTCTGCTCCTGCAGTCACAGCGGCGCCTGCGGGCAACGTATTGAATCCCAAAGCCAGGGTTATCGCCCAAACCATAATGAATACTCTAGATATGAACTTCATGATTGTAATCCCTTCTCTACTCCTCATTCCAACGGTACTTTTTATTTTATTGAAGTATGGAAGCATGGGGACGGTCTTTTTGCTTCTTTGGAAGCATGGGGACGGTCTTTTTGCTTCTTTTAAATTGAAGAGCTTAATCAAAAACCGTACCTGTAATCCTTAAAAATCCCAAACAAAAGGAGCCCTTAGCGGACTCCGCCAATTATCCCACCAGTTATTCGTCGTGCTTATGCTCGTGGTGGATATGGGTATGCTCCTTTTCATGATCGACTTCGTGATCATGCTCGTGTTCATGGGTAATTGCTTTATGAGTGTGCTCATGTTCATGCATCTCCCCGTCGTGTTCATGAAGATGCGTATGCTTGATTTCAGGATGGTTGTGTACGTGTTTATGGGAAATAATGTCCATTGCTTCACATACCTCCTTTCCTATCCTAATTATACCCATCTGTTCGGAATTAGACAAGCTCCGGCGACTCCCACCAATCCATTAGGAAAAATTTGAGGATTGGGCGCAACTTTTATTGACCAAAACATTTAAGTGACAACTTAATACTCTATGGTAGTCAAAGTGTTTATAGAATTACTATCGGCAAGATGGCCTAAGACTATAACTATTTGGAACAAACCCTTGTTTGACGATCAGGAATGATAGAATTATAATTGTTGTCACAAACCATAATGGAGCCGTTATCAGGCCAAATCCAATGTGCGTTTAAGGACAATAAAATCATCTCGAAAGGCGGTTGCAGATGACTGGTATCGACTTGATTGCTACGGCGACCTTCGGCCTGGAAGCGCTGGTGGCACAGGAAGTCAAGGATTTGGGCTATAACCGGGTGGCGGTGGAAAATGGCAAAGTTATCTTCAGCGCGAACTGGGGAGCGATCTGCCGGGCCAACTTATGGCTGCGCACAACAGACAGAGTGCGACTGAAAGTAGGTGAGTTTAAGGCCACCACTTTTGATGAGCTTTTTGAACAAACCAAGGCGCTGCCCTGGCCCGAACTAATACCGGGTGACGCCGAGTTCCCCGTGGAGGGAAAATCGATTAAATCCACCCTGTTCAGCGTATCCGACTGCCAGGCCATTGTAAAAAAGTCCGTTGTGGAAAGCATGAAACGAAAATATAAAAAGGAATGGTTTCCCGAGAAGGGACCGCTGTATAAGATTGAAGTGGCCTTGTTGAAAGATATAGCCACCTTAACTATTGACACAAGCGGCGCAGGGCTGCATAAAAGGGGTTACCGTGAACTGTCCAGCCAGGCGCCCCTGAAAGAAACGCTGGCTGCTGCATTAATCATCTTGTCGCACTGGCGACCGGACACAGTTTTAATGGATCCCTTCTGCGGGTCCGGTACTATTCCCATTGAGGCGGCGTTGATCGGTCAAAATATTGCGCCGGGGATGAACCGCAAGTTTGTCTCCGAGAGCTGGCCCACCATACCCGGGGAGCTGTGGCGGCAGGCCAGAAAAGAAACCCGCGATTTAGCCTGTCATAACCAGCCCCTTGATATCATAGGCACGGACATGGATAATAAAGTTATCAGACTAGCCCGCCAAAATGCCAGTGAGGCCGGGGTAAAAGAGCTAATCCATTTCCAGCGCCTGCCGGTTGCCGATGTCCGGTCCAGTAAAAAATACGGCAAAATAATTTGCAACCCGCCCTACGGAGAACGGTTGGGCGCCCAGCGGGAAGTGGAACGGCTGTATAAGGAAATGGGACAGGTCTTCAACCGTCTGGATACCTGGTCGTTTTATATACTGTCTGCCAATCCGCAATTTGAAAAGCTATACGGCCGGCCGGCTACTAAAAAAAGAAAGCTGTACAACGGCAATATAAAAGTAGACTACTACCAATATTTCGGGCCCAGGCCGCCCAGAAAATTAGAAATGCCAACAACCCGAGGAGGATTCGTTCATGAATTTAACGAGCAATGGCCTAACTATTTTTAATGAAAGGTATGCTGATAAAAATGAACAGGGAGATGTTGTTGAGACACCCGATCAAGCTGTTCAAAGACTAAGCAGGACAGCCGCCGGAGCGGAAGCTCTGTATCCTTCCCAGGCCGCGGAACATTGGGAAAAGAAGTTTAATGAGGTCATCGACTCCAAATGCTTTATTCCTTCTACGCCTATCTGGGCGAACATAGGCAAAAAAGGCCGCATGCAGCAGCCGGGAGCCTGCTTCGTTCTTGATATTGCGGATGATCTGCAGAACATGTACCAGACCCTCTTGGAATCGGCTATGATAACCAAGTCCGGAGGAGGCATCGGATACAATTTTTCCAGAATTCGCCCTCAGGGGGATATAGTTAGTTCCACCAAGGGTAAAGCCAGCGGCGCGGTAGAGCTTATACGCCTCTACGACGCCAGCGCCGGTATGATCAAACAAGGGGGAGTACGGAGAGGCGCCTTCATGGGCATACTAAACTGCGATCACCCGGAGATAGAAGATTTCATTCAATGCAAGCTATCCGGGGGGATCACCAATTTCAACCTGTCGGTGGGAATAACTAATGAATTTATGAAGAAAGTATCAGCGGATGAATCATGGGACCTGCAATTCAACGGCCAGGTTAGAAAAACCATTCCCGCCCGGGATCTGTGGGAACAGATAGTTAAAGCAGCCTGGTCCTGCGGAGATCCGGGACTAATCTTTCTGGACACAATCCAGGAGACCAACCCTATTCCCGGCAGACCTATTAACTGCACCAATCCCTGTGGGGAGCAACCCTTAAGCCCCGGAGAATCCTGCCTTCTGGGTTCAATTAATCTAGCCCTCATGAAGGATGCAAACAATGATTCCATAGATTGGCCCAAGCTTAAGGAGACGGCACGGATTGCGGTAAGGTTTCTGGACAACCTGATCGACGTTGGGGAATACCCTTTGGACTTTATCGCTCAGAATACCCGTGCCAGCAGAAAGATAGGTCTGGGTATATTAGGCCTTCATGACCTTTTGATCCGGATGAAGATCCCTTATGATTCAACGGAAGGAAGAGATCTGGCATCAAATGTGATGGCCTTTATCCGGACCGAGGTTCATGCGGCATCCGCCGATCTTGGAGTTGAAAAAAATAATTTTCCGTTATGGGACGAGTCCATTTTCGCCAAGGACCGCAAGCCCAGGAGAAACGCCTCCTGCCTCACCATTGCCCCCACAGGTACCATAACCCTGCTGGCAGGAGTAGAGGGGTATGGTATAGAGCCCATCTTTGCCATAGCTTATAAGAAAACTTACCTCCGGGATGGAGTTCCTGAGAAGCTCAGTATATTCTCTCCCTTGTTTCTGGATGCCTGTAAAGACAGAGGAATTGATGAAAAGATCTTGGAGGAAGTAGCCGCCAGGGGCAGCTGTCAGGGGGTGGAAGGGGTTCCGGAGGATATACAGCGGCTGTTTAAAGGAGCCCAGGAGATCGATCCTATGGACCATTTAGCCATGCAGGTTGCCCTCCAACAAGAGGTGGATAATGCCATTTCCAAGACCATTAATCTGCCTAACAGCGCCGGAGCAGATATGGTGGAAAAGATTTACCTTGAGGCCTGGAAACATGGATTAAAGGGTATAACCATATTTAGAGACGGTTCGAAACAAGGGGTTATAGAAATAGGAAAACAACAGGTGTCTCAAAACAGCCAGGTATCGAGGCCCCGCGGGTATATTCAATCCCGGCCCCAGTGGACGACGGGAATTACTGAAAGAATTGATACCGGCTGCGGGAAAATGTACCTTACTGTAAACCGCGATCCTAACACCAACGAAGTCATTGAGACCTTTATTACTACAGGCAGTGACGGAGGATGTTTAATATTTACCGAAGCAGCATCCCGCCTGACCTCCATGGCTATCAGGGCAGGAGTCTCACTCAAGGATATTATTGAGCAGCTAAGATCCACTCATACCTGCCCATCCTGGACCAGGGCCAGAAGTATCGGGAAGCCTCTAAGTCCGGGAAAAAGCTGCCCCAGCGCTATAGCCACAGCCTTGGAGAAATATGTAGATCACAAGGAAGACCAGGAACCGGATGACGCTGGAGAACAGAGTAGAAGCATCTGTCCGGAATGCAAGCAGCAGAGCTTTGTTCCCTTAGAGGGATGTTATACTTGTTTAGGATGCGGATACTCAAAGTGTTAATGCGCTTCGCCCAGTGAATGATCATAATTTTGCCCGTTTACTTAAAACATTATTTATTGGGATGGAGAGTACTGCAAGTGTAACGCCTATCGCAAGTGTGATCAGAAGCGCTAATCCGCTATAATAATACCAGAACAGCAAGTAAAACATACTTACTGCAATTGAAAGCAGCATTGCGGGGAAAGCAACTTTCATATAATTGATAAATGTAATCGGAGCGCCTCTTTTTTCCGCCATTCCGACGACAACCACATTGGCGGATGCGCCGATGATCGTTCCGTTGCCGCCGAGACAGGCGCCCAGAGACAATGACCACCATAAAAAGTTCAAGTTGCCTGACATGCCCAGTTCTCCCATGTCTTTAATCAGCGGTATCATAGTCGCAACAAACGGTATGTTGTCAACAAAAGCCGAGGCAATTGCCGAAACCCAAAGAATCAAAATGCCAGCCGGAACTAACTGTCCCTGTGTAACATCAACGGTGAAGCGGGCTATAGCCTCAATGACCCCCACTTTCTCAATGCCTCCGACAACTAAAAATAAACCGGCAAAAAAGAAAATTACCGGCCACTCAACTGCATGAAAAGCCTCTTCCGGATTTTCGCGGCTGGATAAAAATAAAAGCAGGGTTGCTCCGCTTAAGGCAATAACTGAGGATTCCAGATGAATGTACTGGTGGATGACAAATCCTAAAATGGTTAATCCCAAGACTATTAAACACTGCTTGAGTAAGGCAGTATCTTTGATTTCTTTTTTTTCATCCATCTTCATTAAACCTTGTTGCAACTCGGCGGTAGTGACCAGTTGTTTACTATAAATAAGGGTCAGCAGGACGATTGTGAACACATAAATTATTATTATTACCGGGGCTAAATTAAATACGAAATCCATAAATCCAAGGCCGGTCGAACTGCCAATCATAATATTTGGAGGATCACCAATCAGGGTAGCAGTACCACCTATATTAGAAGCAATAATTTCAGTAACCAGAATAGGAATGGGATTAACCTTTAATTGTTTAGTAATCGCAAAAGTTACCGGTACAATTAATAAAACCGTGGTTACATTGTCCAGTAAGGCAGAAGCTATAGCAGTTACTATGGCTAAAGCCATCATAACCTTAACGGGGTTGCCTTTAACCATTTTAGCTGCTTTCACGGCCAGGTATTCAAATACACCTGTTTGGCGTGTAATTCCTACAATAACCATCATTCCTATCAAAAGGCCAAGAGTGTTCCAATCAATATAATGAATCGCGTCCTCAACACTAAGGACCCCTGAAAGAGCCAGTAAAGCGGCGCCTACCAAAGCTGCGATAGTACGGTGAACTTTTTCAGACACGATTACAGCGTAAGTAAGCAGGAATATAGCAACTGCAAATAGATACACAATTTTTCCCTCTCTACCCTTTTGCTATACTATACTTAAAAAATAAAAAAGGCAGGAAGCTATTTAATAGCCTCCCACCCTGAAGACCGTATTTCTTGAAAAATGGTTATAAACCATTCCAACCGTAAATCTTTATTTATACTTTTCCTTTTTTAATCCTCTTTAAATTAGTTATTATGATAATATATTTTAATATGCCAGTCAAGGAAATATATAGCTCTGCCCCGGATTTTGTTCTTTCTATCTTCTAGTTTGCCTGTCAACTATAATCGCCACTTTCGGGCTTTTGGCCAACAGCACTGCCGTGGTGATCGGAGCAATGCTGGTGGCGCCCTTGATGGGACCTATCTTTGGCATCGCGCTTGCCCTCTCAACAGGTGACCGTCATTTACTGAAGACTGCCGTATTTGCCGAGCTAGTTGGAATCACCCTTGCAGTAGTCCTCCCTGCCCTGGTGGGACTGATCCCTCTACGTCCCGATTTCGGTTCGGAAATTCTGGCCCGCACTCAACCCACCATTTATGATGTGCTGGTCGCATTGGCTTCCGGTTTGGCCGGGGCTTATGCCTTAGTTGACGAGAAGATAAGTCCGGCCTTGCCGGGAGTCGCTATTGCCACCGCCCTGGTTCCGCCGCTGGCCGCGTGTGGATTAAACCTTGCCGCAGGCAACTGGATGCTTGCCTGGGGAGCTTTTTTGCTTTTTTTAATAAACTTTATTGCCATTGAATTTGCTGCTGCCACTATCTTTATGGCGCTGGGGGTGGTGGAGTTTTCTTATGGCAGCAACGGTTCACTCATGAAAGCAGTAACCAAGCGCCTGGGGATAAGTTTTATCATTCTGCTCCTGGTTACCGTTTTTGTGACCCAGACTCTAATCAACATAATTGGTGATAGAAAATTAGATAACCGGATACGGGAGGTATTGACCGAACAATTGAACACCTATGCGGGCGTCAGGCTGTCAGATGTTAAATGGAGCCAAAGCGGAACAGCGCTTGATATCAGAGCGGTAGTTATAACTCCTCAGGAATTCGACCCCCAGCGCGTAGCCAGTCTTGAAGACACTCTGCAAGCACAGGTTAACTCCAATAGCCAATTGATCGTCCGTTCGGTAATTTCCAAAGATGCAGACCGTAATGGGCCGGTATTTATCAGCGCCGAGGAACTACAGCAGCGCAGCGCGGCAACCCTGGAAGAGGAATACATGAATAAGGTATCACTGATTATAAGCGAGCAGTTGAAATCCATGGGAGGCGCCCAAGTGAGCAATGTGACTAAAGAAGTTGCCGACGGCATCCCCTTAATAACTGCCAGTGCACGGACCTATCAGGCCATAACTCCGATTGAAGTACTGGCCATTCAACAGCAATTGAATGATGAAGTTGATGATTCCATTAAATTGATCATAAGATCCACTATCACCAAGGATGCAGATTCCCAGCAGTTTTTGCACCAAGCAATAGCTTTCAGAGACACCCTCCAGGGTGAGGACTTATTGCTTTTTGACCGCTTGTCGAATGAAATTACCTGGTATCTCTCTCAAAGAACCCCGGGGATTTCGGTGGCCGGATTAAATTTTAAGCTAAAGGATAACTCATTCACTGTCAAAGCATCCGTAAATACTCCGGCAACTTTAAACCCCATCCAGGTTAATGCGCTGCAAAGGCATCTTCAGAATACTATTGATCCCCGCATTAAAATAACTGTTCAATCAATAGTAGGGGGAACTGCAACTGCTGAATCGTATACAACATGGTCTGAGTAAAAAACTATCTCAACACAAAATACATCCTGGGGATATTTACATAAAATATATCTGATTGGGCAGTATGAAAAGTTTGTGTTTTGCAATCAATATCAAAGAGTGAAAGTAATTCTAAACTATTGAGATAAGGAAGATCTCTAATGTTTGCATTAAACATGGCAAGCAGTATTGACGCCTTTTTTGGTTGCTGGTTTTAGTCACTCTGGTAGCGATGATGGGGCGTTTTGTTAAAATACCCTATGCATTAGCTTTGGTCATAACAGGTTTAGCTGTAGGCGCTGCGGGGTTGCTGCCTCAGGTTGAACTGGACCCGCAAATCCTTTTCGCCATCTTTCTGCCTCCACTTTTGTTTGAAGCCGCCATTAATATGCAAGTTAGCCTGCTGATGGAGAATTGGAAGCCCGTAACTATTTACGCGCTTTTTGGTACTGTTTTGGCTTTTTTGTTTACAGCCTGCGCAGCCCATTATTTTTTAGGCCTGCCTATTGCAGCAGCGCTGATCTTCGGAGTCTTAATTTCTCCGACTGATCCAATATCAGTGATAGCTATTTTCCGAGAAACGGGAGTTGGCAAGAATCTAAGCATGATCATGGAAGCGGAGAGCGCTTTTAATGACGGGGTGGCAATTGTTCTTTTCACTCTTCTGGTTTCATTTGCTTCCGGACATAATACTACCCTTCTTAAAGGTGTTGGTTCCTTTTTCGTGGTTGCAGCGGGAGGAGCAGCCCTGGGCAGCGCTATAGGCATAGTTGCTTCCCTTGTTACAAGGGAATTTAACGATCATCTATTAGAAATCATGCTTTCTACAGTGGTGGTTTTCGGATCGTACTTATCCGCTGAATGGCTGCATGTATCAGGAGTAATTGCAGTTGTTGCGGCCGGACTGGTTGTGGGTAGTTACGGCATGCATAAGGGAATGTCCCCCACCACCCGGCTGGCAGTTAACTCTTTTTGGGAATATACGGCATTCGCAGTTAATTCCTTAGCCCAACTTTCCCCTCCAAA
>DOTD01000057.1 GCA_003513005.1 Desulfotomaculum sp. | reverse complement strand
CTAGATGTAGAATTATGTCGAAAGTTTTTATTCTATGCAAATATGACATAATACGACGTTGTTTTCGCGGAATTAACTTTGCTGATGCTCTATTAATTAAGAAGCACAGGAAAGGAAGCTTAAGCCATGGCCGCCGACGAACTCCGGAAGGCCATCGAGCGCAAAAAAGAAGAAATGAAAGAGTTACAGCAACAAATCAAAGAAGCTACTGTTGCCGGGAAAAGCTTAAGCTTCAGCGCCGGCTGAAAGAACTGCAGTACCTGCAGCGGTGGCATATGGATTTACTGAAGCGAGGAGTCGACGAAGGGAAGAAAGGATTTTGCATTAAACCATCTCAGGAAAAGTGTGTCTTTTTTTATGGCTTAAAAAAATGAACCCGCAAAAAAACGGGCTATCTATGTAAAAAATGATGGCGGTATGCTTATTTTCTTCTACGCAATATACTTTAAATCCTTTTTCTGGGAAACAGATATTTCCGATACAAATCGATAAATAATAATAGTGTAATTCGTTTTTCAATATTTAGTATAGAGGTTTATAGAAATACAAAAGCCCTCTGCTTTTGCCGAAGGCTTGCAATTTGGTGGGGACAACTGGATTTGAACCAGTGACATCCTGCTTGTAAGGCAGGCGCTCTCCCGCTGAGCTATGCCCCCTTTATGCTATGCCGCTGTAAGGAGATACGCCTTGCAAGATTAGGGTACCTTGTCACAGTGACCCCTTGCTTGTAAGGCAGGCGCTCTCCCGCTGAGCTAATCGCCCATTTGGTGACCCCACCGGGATTCGAACCCGGGTTACCGCCGTGAAAGGGCGGTGTCTTAGACCGCTTGACCATGGGGCCAGATTAAATTTTTGCTGGTGGGCCCACCAGGATTCGAACCTGGAACCTGCCGGTTATGAGCCGGTAGCTCTGCCGTTGAGCTATGGGCCCGAAAATGGCTCCCCGAGCAGGATTCGAACCTGCAACCCTCCGGTTAACAGCCGGATGCTCTACCGTTGAGCTATCGAGGAACAGCAAGATCAATTATATATAAAAATTTCCCCCGGGTCAATTAAATTTTAAAGACCTTATATTTATTGTATATTGAAATTTAAACCGCCTTAACTTTCTCCGGCTTCCTTGTTATAGTTACTTTCTTGCATGTTTTAATTCCTGCCGCTGCAGGAAAAGAAAAATGATCACCGAAAACTTATTATACGCGCAGATTGCTTTTTTATAAAGAAGAATAGTTTTTACTCTTTGCAGGCGCCTCTTCTATTGGTAAAATTTCAAACCGGAAAGGATTGACTGCCGTGATTGATTATTCGGTACTTGATAACCCGTTTCTCCTGCAGAATATTTTTTACCCGTACCCTGCAGTTACCCACTGCCCTCCAGGTGCGGTTGATATTTCCGTGCCGGTTGAGAAAGACGTTTCCATATCCTGCCGCTTTTATGCAAAAGAAAAAAGCTGGCCAAACTTACTTTATTTTCACGGCAATGGTGAGTTGGTTGGGGATTATGACGGCATTGCTCCTTTTTACAATAAAAAGAGCCTCAATATCATGGTTGTTGATTACCGCGGTTACGGGGCAAGCGGAGGTTTTCCCGGATTTACTTCCATGATCAGCGATGCCCACAGTGTATTCGGGTATTTCAATAATATGCTTTCGCGGCAGGGCTATGACGGGGGTTTGTGGGTAATGGGGCGTTCCCTTGGCAGCGCCAGTGCCCTTGATTTAGCATACCACTGCCAGGATCAATTCAAGGGGCTGATTATTGAAAGCGGTTTTCCAAGCTATGGCAGGCTTTTAAAAAGAAAGGGCATTGTTCCGCCCGGTACAAGCCTTAACGCTTTCAATGACGCCTGCCTGGCCAGGCTCGGCAAGATTTATCTGCCTGCCCTGGTTATGCACGGTCAGTACGACAGCCT
Organism: Desulfotomaculum sp.; assembly: GCA_003513005.1. Classification (NCBI taxonomy): domain Bacteria; kingdom Bacillati; phylum Bacillota; class Clostridia; order Eubacteriales; family Desulfotomaculaceae; genus Desulfotomaculum; species Desulfotomaculum sp. The sequence continues at coordinate 2,232 of DOTD01000057.1, read as the reverse complement.
TGTTCCGCTGCAGGAAGCGCAGGATCTGTATGATGGTTTGGGATCCCCTGCAAAAAAAATGATCATCATTCCGGATGCAGACCACAATACGACAATGATGATCGGATTTGACCTTTACTTCGGCTATATAAAGGAGTTTATAGAAAAGTTTATAGAAAGTTGATTTTTAAGGATTGTTTATTGAAAAAACATTTGCACAGCCTGGAAGTTGCGCCTGATTAAATCCTTGCCCTGAATATAGCTTCCGTACTTGGTGGAATGTCCCGGGAGCAGGAATTCAATATCTAGGGCGGATAACCTGTCTATGCTTTTAGCAAGTTCCTGGTGATCCCCGCCCAGCAGATCCGTTCTGGCGGTGCGCCCGAAGAATAAAACGTCGCCTGTGAACAGGACCTTTTCCTCCGGACAGTAAAAACATAATGAGCCCGGTGAATGACCCGGCGAATGGAACACCTGCAGGGAAATTTTGCCCAGTTTCAGTTCGCCTTCATCAAGCAAAATAACCGGTTTGATTTCATCAAGCAAATTTCTGTAAAAACTGCGCATTCTTTCTTTTGATTTGAGCAGAAATTCGTATTCTTTATTGGGAAATGCAATAAAGGGAGGATTGTCCCCTTTGTTCTTTATTATGATATCTTTACACGCCGAGCAATGATCGGAATGAAAATGGGTAATTAAAATCAGGCCGATTTCCTCAGCCTTAAATCCGTCGCTGGAAAGCGCCTCAAGCATCTGTTCGGCGCAGGGTTCACGGTACTCGTTGACGGTATTCCCGGGGTCAATCAATACATGCGGATGATCACTTTCCAAAACCCCGGAGAGCAGGTAAGTGTTGCAGTTGTTCCCTCTTCCCCACCAGAAGTAGCAGAACAGGTTATCTGAAACCTTAAGCGTTTTGTAATTTGTATATGCCATAAGCAGCCTAAGAGAGCCTCCTTAGTTTTGTTTCCCTTTTTCAGAATTATATTATAAAATGGACAGGAAAGCCATAAATCCGATGACTAAAATGGGGTGACACAAGGTGGAAAAAATAAAAAGCGCCTGGGAAATCGCCATGGAAAGGGCCGCCAGCAGGACATCAATTAAACCGGAAGAACTGCAAAAGCAGAACGAAGAAAAAGGCCTTATAATCGGAAAGGCACTTGCAGACAAGTTTTTAAATGACCTGGATAAAAATAAGCTTAAAGCCGACCTGGAAAAATACGGGGAGGAAGAAAGGCCTTTTATTTTAAAAGGGACCCGGACGGCTTTAATAGAATCCCTTGAGCTTGGCGATTACGAAAAGCTGGAAAATGTTATCGAAGGGCTCGGCAGCCTTGCGGAAAATGACCGCCCGAAGGAGATCAAGGGCAGGTTGTTTCTAGTCTACGGCAATTATACAAGTATTTATAAAAAGAGTTCGGAAAAGTTTCAAGCTGCAGGCAGAAAAATACTGAACAGATATAGAATTTCCGGTGATGCGATAAAAGCTATTAATCCGGATGTTTTTAAAGAAGAATTAAAACAAATCAACCGGGACGGGATTTTGCCCCAGGAAAAAGAATTTGAAGAATTAAAAAAGGAACTGTTGAATCTTAGCTAACCATTTTCCCCTGATACTTGGAAAGCCGTTTCAATGTGCGCCTTGTCCAAATATATTAAATTTTTAGATATGTCATTGACATATTAATATTAATTGAATATACTTAATTTATAATTTTCTAGGGGGGTAATTTAAAATGGCAAAAATGCCTAAGGTGGTAATGGATACGTTTAACGATCGGTCATGTCCTAAAGTAATAGCCACAGTTGATGCTGACGGCAACTTGAATAATACACCAATTGGAAGTACAACTGCCATTGATGATGAAACCCTTGCTTTCGCCGATTTTTACGGTGTTGCAACCAGAACGATGAAGAATCTGGACGCCAATAAAAAAGTAGCCGTAACTGCTTTTAAAGTGTCCCTGGCGCCGCCTTTTATCGCTTTCCAGGTAAAAGGGACATTCCAGGGATTCCAGACCTCCGGACCCTTGTTCGATACCTTTGCCAAGCTTTTAAAGGAAGCGGTCGGGCTGGACATCAAGGGAGTCGGAACCATAAAGGTTGATGAAGTTTTCAATAGCTCCCCGTTGGCGCCGGGAAGTAAAATGGCATAATAATATAGGTCATAATGAAGGGCCAGGAAAAATTTTAACCGGAAACGAGGCTGTTAAAAATTAACAGCCTCGTTTATTGATTTTCTACTTTAGT
>DOTD01000056.1:14817-15461 GCA_003513005.1 Desulfotomaculum sp. | reverse complement strand
ACTTGACATGCCTGTTTTATTGAAGGAGATATTTTATTTCACAGCTTGAGTCCGGGACCATTTTCCTTAAGCCACTTCCGTGCTTTTTTATAATCGGGCATATACAGAGCCACCATATCCCAGAATTCTCCGGAGTGGTTTAAATATCTTAAATGGCAGACCTCATGGACAATAATATAATCAATTACCCACTCGGGGGACATGATTAATTTCCAGTTAAAATTAAGATTGCCTTTTTTGGAGCAGCTCCCCCACCGCGTTTTCTGTTCCTTGATCCTCATGATATTATATGTCAGCCCGGTGATTTTGCATAAATAATCAAGCCTGTCTTTTATAAAAATTTTGGCAGCTTTTTTATACCAGTGCCTTAAAATACTTTTCACCAAAAACTTTCTTTCGTTGGTTCCTATTTCATTATTTACAAGAATTTCAAACCTGATCCCATTGAATTTAATGGTCGTGCGTTTTTCCTCATGCTTAAAAATCCTAATCTCATATTCCTTCCCTTTATAGAGAACCTTTTCACCGCTATCCCATTCTCTTTTGTGTTCTCTGGCCTTCCTGGACTGAAATTCAACATAATGCTTATATATCCAGCCGCTTTTAGCCTCCAGCGCCCGGTCAACATCACTCATCTTAGCGCT
>DOTD01000056.1:0-14635 GCA_003513005.1 Desulfotomaculum sp. | reverse complement strand
AAGGTTTTTCCTTAAAGTAAAATAGCTTTTGCGCACTCCATCCAAAATTAAGGATGATCGTTCTTTAAAAAGTTACCCGTAATAAAATATGAAGCGTGGGATACAACAAGAAGCCTTTGCTGCTCGTCAAAAACTTTGCCTTCTGTTCTAATAATGGAATTACCGCTGCTGATTAATTGTCCTACTGCTGTAAGGACGCTTCCTTTCGGCGAATTTCTTATATAGCTGATGTTCAGATCAATTGTTACAATACTTTTTCCCAAAGTTAAGCAGGTCGTTCCCATCGCTATATCGGAAATTGAGGCAAGGATGCCTCCGTGTACAGTGCCGTATATATTGCAATGCCTGCCGGAGACTGCTAATTTAAAAGCAGCTGTACCTTCTTTTATATCGATCATTTCAATCCCAAGAAAATTATCGTAATTGGGGTCCTGGCATATTTCTTTAAAGTAATTTTTTATCCATTCCAGGTGTTCATTACGCACAATTGAACCTCCAGCCAATAAACAATTCAGCCCCCAACTGTTGCCCACAATTTATAGCAAACTATTTTTTTAAATCCTTAAATAGGCTGCTGTCAAAGCTTGCCTTAGGGCAAGCTCATTCTCATTTCTTGCAAATCGCTCCATTGAACATAAGTATAGCATATTTTCACTGTCTGCTTTTCTTCGGCTTATTTGTCAGAATATTACTCCTAAAACAAATAGTAATTATATTATATTTAGCTACTGAATAAATATACAACGAATCAGTCTATTTCCAAAAAGGAGGTGAAATAATTGTCGGTATTTGGTTTAATATTAACAATAATTGGGGCAGTACTTATCTTGATTGCTGGTATCATGAGTTTATTTTGCATGCCCGGTGTTCCATGGCTTGGCGCGGTTACTAATACCACTTAAGTAGAATAAACTAAGTTCAATAATATTATTATTGTAAACATGCTTGACAATAATATTGTCATTGTATATACTAGATACAATGTAAGGAGCTGCATAAAAAATCCAGTCCGGGAGGTGTTTGACGGATAATTTTTGGTAAAAATAAAATACTAGGTTCAGTTGAAAGTACTCTTAATCTTATTCTTTATGGAGGTGTAAGATAATAATGGATTTAACTAAATGGGATCCAAGAGAAATGTCCACCCTGCGTCATTCTATCAACAGGCTTTTTGACGAATCTTTTCCGTTCCCCAGAAAAAGCGATGCATGGACCTTCCCTGTAGACATCCAGGACAATGCGGAGAAAATCATTATTAAGGCGGAAATTCCCGGCCTTGAAAAAGAAGATATTAAAATTCACTTCGTAAATAACGAATTAAGCATCCAGGGAGAGCGCAAGAGCGAGCAAAGGGAAGAAGGCGCCCGCTATCTTAAGGTGGAACGCAGCTACGGAAGCTTCTACCGTTCTTTTAGAATAGATGTTCCTATAAAATCAGGTGAGATAAAAGCAAACTATAAGAACGGGCTGCTGGAAATAATCCTTCCCAAAGAAGAAGAAATCAGGCCCAAAGAAATAACAATTAATGTCCAGGAATAGCGATGCAGCTTCCTGCCCGACTAGCTGGCGTTATGGCCAGCTATTTTTTTTGATCTTTTTTAAGTTAGGAAGATATCAACTTAACAAATACTTTCCTCTGTCTTGGACCGTCGAATTCACAGAAAAAAATTCCCTGCCAGGTCCCTAACAGCAGTTTTCCGCCTTCAACCGGAATTACCTGAGAAGTCTGCAGCAGGCTGGCCTTTATGTGAGCGGCCGAGTTGCCCTCCAGGTGCAGGTATCTCTCATTCCAAGGAACGATTCTCTCCAGCTTAGAAGTTATATCCTGAACGACGGTGGGGTCCGCATTTTCATTAATCAACAGCGCGGCTGTTGTATGAGGAACATAAAGACAGCAGATCCCTTCGCTTATCCCGCTTTCTACGATCAACTTTCTTACCCGTGAAGTAATATCTGCAAATTCAGTATGACCGGCAGTCACTATTTCAATTGTCTTGCGGCTATCTACCATTCCTTTACTCCTTTTGCTTTGATTGACCCAAAAGAAAAGCCGTTTCCACAGCCTCCATTGGGCTGTACGCCAGGCGTACGGCAAAGTCCTGCATGCCCCGTTTCATTTCCCAGGTGGAAAGGCCCACCACAGGTTTGCCCATCTTCAGGGCAAGGCCAATTTCAGACAAGGTTCCATAACCTCCTGAAACAGCTATAAGTACGTCAGAAGCGCAGGTAATTACTGCATTACGGGCATCCCCCAGGCCGGTCGGCAGGGCTATGGTAAGGTAGGGATTCGATTCACTGCGGTTTCTCCCCGGAAGAATGCCGATTACAATTCCATCTGCCCGGCGGGCCCCTTTTGCTGACGCCTCCATAACGCCTCCCCTACCCCCGCAAATAAGCACCGCGCCTCTTTGGGCAATTTCAAAACCAACTTCCTCGGCAAGGGAAGCTTCCTTTTTTGTACATTCTCCAGCGCCGATAACTCCTATATAAAGAACCGGGTTCATCTTTAAAGCTCCTTTTGGCTCAATTTAAAAGTTAGCGACTCCAACCCGACAGACAGGTCAATATTGATCACCTTGACTGCATCGGGCGTAACAAGGTTCACAGGCGTATAATTAAGAACACCTTCCAATCCGTTTTCGACCATCTGATCGACTGCTTCCTGGGCGGCGTTTGCAGGAACTGCGATAATCCCGATCCGTACACGCCGGTTTTTTATTATTTCCGTCATTTTACCCATTGGCAAAACCTCAATACTGCCGACCATTTTTCCTATCTTCGCCGGATTGCTGTCAAATACCGCGACAATTGAAAATCCGCGCTTATTAAAACCCTGGTAACCGCAGACCGCATAACCCAGGGCGCCAGCTCCAACAAGGATCAGGGGCCATTTTTGATCCAACCCGAGGATATTTAATGTACAGCTTAATAAATCCTTTACTCTATATCCTACTCCGCGTGTGCCGAAATCACCGAAATAAGCCAGGTCTTTTCTTACCTGGGCCGGATTGATACTTAAACCCTCCGCAATTTCCCCGGATGAGACAAACTCGACTCCCATCCGCTCAAGGTTCTCCAAGAATCTTGAATACAGTGATAACCTGGTGACAGTCGCTTCAGGTATCCTGGGCATTTTCACACTCAAAACTCCCCGGTCAATTACGAATAATCAGAACATTGTTATTTATTAGGATATATCAGCGACCTGTCACCTGTCAAATAAATTTATTGTTTGTGTTTATAAGGTATTTTGTACGGCTTGAATGGTCAGATCAATGTCTTCGCCGCTATGTGCGGAAGATACAAACCAGGTTTCAAATTGGGATGGCGCAAGGTAAATTCCTTGGTCGAGCATTTTCTTAAAAAATTGCGCGTATTGATTCGTATTTGACCTGCAGGCGGAAATATAATCCGTCACCTTTTCTGCTATGAAAAATAAAGAGATCATTGAACCGACCCGGTTAATTGTAATCCCGGCGCCGGATTTAGCGGCAGCCCGGGCAAGGCCCTCGGCCAGGCTTGCTCCCTTGCTTTCGAGATGATCATAAAAACCGTTTTGCCGTAATATCTTTAAAGTCGCCAGACCTGCCGTCACAGCAAGCGGGTTTCCCGAAAGCGTTCCAGCCTGATAAACCGGACCCTGCGGGGCTATCTGTTCCATGATTTCACGCCTGCCGCCGTACGCTCCTACCGGCAGGCCTCCGCCAATCACTTTTCCCAGACAGGTTAAGTCAGGTTTGACGCCATACAACTCCTGCGCTCCGCCGTATGCAACCCTGAAGCCTGTAATAACTTCGTCAAAAATAAGCAAAGAACCAAATCTTTCGGTCATGTCCCGGATGCCCTGCAAAAAACCCGGTTCGGGCGGCGCCACACCCATGTTTCCGGCAACCGGCTCTACAATTACAGCGGCAATATCCTTGCCTTCCTTTTTAAAGACAGCCTCAAGCATGTCCAGGTCATTGTACGCTGAAACGATCGTCCCGGACGCTACGCTCCCGGGCACCCCCGGACTGTCCGGCAGACCAAGCGTCATCGAGCCCGAACCGGCCTTAACCAGCATAGAGTCGGCGTGGCCATGATAACAGCCCTCAAATTTGACAATCTTATCCCGGCCTGTAAAAGCACGGGCTAGCCTTAAGGAACTCATCACCGCTTCCGTGCCTGAATTGACCAGGCGTACCATGTCAATTGAAGGGACGGCGGCGACAATTTCACTCGCCAGGTTTTTTTCCAGTTCAGTCGGGGCGCCGAAGCTAGTCCCCAGTTCCACACATTCCTTCAGCGCTTTCACAACTTCAGGATGACAGTGTCCGAGGATCAAAGGCCCCCAGGAACACACATAATCTATGTACTTGTTCCCGTCAGCGTCAAAAATATTGCTGCCCCTGCCTTTTTCAATAAAAACAGGATTTCCTCCAACCGCTTTAAAGGACCGGACAGGACTGTTGACACCGCCCGGAATGTACCGCTTGGCCTGTTCATATAAAGTTGCTGAATTAAGGTATCTTTTTTCCTGCATCTTTCACCTTCTTTTTAGTATAGATATCCGTCCCCCTGTATTTCCCCTGTGTTTAGTCAAGAAAATATTCCATGCTGCTTTTCTTTAATTCCGCGGTGCTGAAAAGTATCCGGTAATCCTTGATTCCTGTGGATGAAGAGATCTTCTTCGCAATACTGCGGCAATCCTGTTCCCTTTTCCCGTGGATTACCGTGTACAGTGTAAAAGGCCACCCGGGCACGCTTGGACGGTTATAACAATGGGTCACTTCGGGAAAAGAGGCCATTGCCCGGCCGACCTCCATTATCCTTTCTTCGGGAACGAGCCAGACAACCATTGCATTAGCCACATAGCCCACATCCTGGTGTTTGACCACAGCGCCGAAACGGCGGATAATACCTCTGAAAAGAAAGTCTTTTACCTTAGCGATGATCTCTTCTTCGCTCAGGCCAAGCCTGTCCGCAATATCCAAAAACGGGCGGCTGACCAGCGGCAAACCTTTCTGCAGTTCCCTGACCAGTTCCTTTTCCTGTTCACTAAGCATTTAAACACCTATGTAATCTTAAAATGAACACCGATTTTGAAAACATTTTCCGCAGGAAGCGACAATAAATCTTTTATGCCCGTCTGTTCACGGATATTCTTTATTGTCGTTTCAAGTTTATCCCGGGATTCCGCTAACACTGTAAACCACATGTTAAACTCGTGATCGCGGAGGTAGTTATGTGTCACTCCCCGAAAACCATTGATCACCGCAGCAACTTCATTTATCCGCTCCGGGGGTACTTTCAGGGCGCACAGTGTTCCCTTGTACCCGACCCGCCTGGAATCAAAAACCGCCCCCAAACGGCGGATAATACCGGCGTCTTTCAAGCGACCGAGGCGTTTGATAATCTCTTCTTCGGTTACATTCAATTCCTCAGCCAGTGCCCGGTAGGGTTCAGCCACTACGGGCAGGCCGTTTTGAACGATATTCAGCAAATCCCTGCCGGATTGATCAAGCATTGTCATTTATCCCTGCCGGCCAATGTTTTCTTATGCTCGCACCACGGCTCCTCGCCCATGTAGTCGCCGGTATAAAAATAAGCCCTCGCCCGGCAGCCTCCGCAGATCTTCCTGTACTGGCAGATCCCGCACGACCCCTGGTACTTTTCCGTACGGAGCCTGTTTAAAATGCTGTTTTCCTTCCATATGGCGCTGAAAGGTATCTCCTTAACATTGCCAAGCGGTATGTCCAAATATGCGCAGGGCTGCACCTCCCCCAGCGGGTTGATGATGCAGTAAGCGATACCGGCCAGGCAGCCCTTGCTGAATCTAAGCTTCAAGCCCATTTGTCTGGCAATCCTCATGAACTGGGGAGCGCAGGTCGGCTTTAACTCTATTTTTACTTCCTCTTGTTTTTTCAGAATCTTATGCAGCAGTTCCTCATGCTGCCCGGACGTAAGGGAGCCTTCTTTGATATCCACCGCCCGGCCGGTAGGCACAAGGAAAAATATGTGGTGGGCAATGGCCCCTTCCTCTACGGCAAAATCAGTCAGGGCTTCTACATCGTTGTAATTCCAGTCAACCACCGTGGTGTGAATCTGAAACGGCAAGCCCTCCCGCCGGCAGGCCCGCATGCCTTCCACAGCCGCCTGCCAGGAGCCCTGAGCGCCTCGCCAGTAATCGTGCTGCTCTATGTCCATGCTGTCCAGGCTGATTCCCGCAGCCATAATCCCGGCTTTTTTTAACCGCGCCGCCACATCTCCTGTAATAAGCGTTCCGTTGGAACCCAGAACAGGCCTTAACCCGCTTCTGCGGGCATATTCAACAAGCTCGTATAGATCCGGCCTTAAAAGTGGTTCTCCCCCGCTAAAAATCATTATTTTAAAACCCGGCCGGGCAATTTCATCGATCATAGCCATTGCTTCCGAAGTCGTCAGTTCAGCGCCTTTTATTTCGCCGGCGTTGCGGTAGCAGTGCAGGCAGCGCAGGTTGCATGCGTTGGTTGTGTTCCAGGAAACCAGCAAGCTGATTATCCCCTTTCCTTCAGCCAGCGGGCAACATCTTTGGCGTGATAAGTCAGAATAACATTTGCCCCGGCGCGTTTGATTGCAGTCAGGTTCTCCAAAACAACTTCGCGCTCTTCAAGCCAGCCCAGACGGGAAGCCGCCTTGACCAGGGCGTATTCCCCGCTGACGTTATAGGCGGCCAAAGGACAATCAAAGTTTTCTCTTGCCCTGCTGATTATATCAAGGTAGGCAAGGGCCGGTTTGACCATGAGCAGGTCAGCGCCGCTTTCCACGTCAATATTCATCTTGCGCAAGGCTTCCCGGGCATTGCCGTAATCCATCTGGTAAGATTTGCGGTCGCCGAACTTGGGACTGGAAGCGGCGGCCTCGCGGAAGGGTCCGTAATATGAAGAGGCAAATTTGGCCGAATAGGCCATGATCGGGGTATCCGTATAGCCCGCCTGGTCAAGATGGCTGCGGATGGCGCCGACAGTGCCGTCCATCATATCCGAAGGCGCAACCATGTCTGCGCCTGCCCTGGCATGTGAATGAGCGGTCAGGGCCAGCAGTTCCAGAGTCGGATCATTTAATACGCGGCCGTCCCTGACTACTCCGCAGTGTCCGTGGCTTGTATAACCGCAAAGGCACACATCCGTGATTAAAAACAGCTCGGGAAGCTCTCTTTTGATAACCCGGAGGGATTCCTGAACAACTCCTTCGTCATTATAAGCTCCGGCAGCCATTTCGTCTTTTTCAGCCGGAACACCGAAAATCAGCGCTGCCTGGATCCCGAGATCTTTAACCGTCGACAATTCCTCAAGCAGTGTATCTATAGAAAAATTGAAAACTCCGGGCATGGATTCGATCTCCTTGCGGACACCTTTGCCGCGGGTTACAAAAACAGGGTAGATTAAATCTTCGACTGCAAGTGTTGTCTCCCTGACCAAACGGCGCATGCGTTCATCATTGCGCAGGCGGCGCAGCCGCGTAACAGGATAATTCATCAATACCATCCCTTTTTTTCATACTTGCTGCTTTAGTCCGATTTCCTGATCATTCAGGTAACAGGCAGGATCGGAAGCCCAAAAATCTCCGCGGGCTGCTTCGGCCCGGGTGCGTGAGTTCCCGTTGCAGAGATCAAGCCAGCGGCAGGCGCCGCACCTCCCTTTTAATAAGGAACGGCGGTTTCTAAGACCTGCCATAAGCGGGTGGCCTGCATCCTGCCAGATTTCCGAAAATGGCCTTTCCCTGATGTTGCCGAACGTATGCTGGAGTGTGAACTGATCGGGATGAACATTGCCGTCCCAGTCTACAGCGCCAAGGGCCACACCCGAACGGTTGCCCCCGTTATTCTTAAGCAGCCGGTATACTTCCTCGGCCCTGGGATTGCTGCTTCCAAGCAGTTTTAAATACACATAGACACCGTCGGCGTGGTTATTTACAGTTAGAACTTCCTTCTGCAGACCACGGCGTTGGTAATCCAACACCCGTTCCATGATCAGATCAAGCACAGAACGCTTTTCGGCTTCCGTTATATCCTGATTGGACATTTCGGTTCCCCGTCCCGCATAGGCGAGGTGGTAAAAACAGACCCGGGGGATATTCTCAGTTTCGATCAGTTTAAATATGGATTCTATTTCAGACAGGTTATGCCTGTTTACTGTAAAGCGCAGGCCAACCTTCTGCCCTACGGAAAGGCAGTTCCGGATCCCCTGCAAAGCGGAGTCGAAAGCGCCCTTCAGGCCGCGGAAGCTGTCGTTAATCTCCCTCATGCCATCCAAACTGACACCGACATAACTTACCCCAGCGTCCTTGATCTTTTTTGCGGCATCGGGAGTGATCAGCGTTCCGTTGGTTGAAAGGGTCAGACGAAGGCCTAGTTTTCCGGCATGGCTGATCAGATCAAAAAAGTCCGGACGTGAGACCGGCTCCCCTCCTGAAAGAAGCAGCGCCGGTACCCTGAATGCTGCAAGATCGTTTAAGAAACTGACAGCTTCCTGATAGGTTAATTCCTCCCCCGGCCCTGACCGTGCTGACGCGTAACAGTGCCTGCACTTAAGATTGCAGGCCCGGGTTATGTTCCAGGCAGCCACAGGGCCATGCCCCGCGGCCGCGCCGGAGCGCTGCGAAGAGGAACTTTCGCTGTAACGCAGTGAATCGCCATAATATTCAGTGCCGCAAAGAAGCTTGGTAATGCTGATCAATTTATATCCAGAGCCTTTCCTTTAATTGCATTTTTATAAACTGCTTCTTAATTAATTGCTTCTTAGAATTGCTTCAACAAGCCCTTCAGAGGTATAATCCCGGGCGACAATATCCGCCCTTAAGCCGGATTCAACTGCAGCCTGCGCTGTCACCGGACCGATGCAGGCCACCTGCACATTCCTTATCAACGCGGTCAAATCGGAACCGCCAAACAACCGCACAAAATTATGCACTGCAGACGGGCTGGCAAAGGTAATCAGGTGAATTAAGCCCTGCTCCAGCATCCGCCTTAGATAATCCGGATCGCCCCCGGCCGCGCAGGTCCGGTAAGCAATTACATCATCAACCTCCGCTCCAAGTTCTGCCAGAGCTTCTTTCAAAAATTTGCGGGCTTTGTCCGATCTGGGCAGCAGAATACGGTCTCCCGTTTTAATCATACCCTTGATACTGGCCACAATCTCTTCCGCTATGTACACCGGCGGCGTCAAGGCAACTCTTAGGCCGTGTTCTTCCAAAGCTTCCCTCGTTTTGGGACCGATCGCCGCGAGTTTAATTTCCTTTAAATCCCGGATATCTATTAAACGTTCGTTTATTCTTTTGAAAAAATATTTTACACCATTTTTACTGGTAAAGATAATCCACTTATATTGCCCGATTTTATCCAGCGCCTGATCCAACGGACTGCTGTCATCAGGCCCGGCAATCGCGATGGTGGGGAAAACAATTACTTCCCCGCCCTGTTCCGTTAGAAGACGGGCAAGGCCTTCACCCTGATGTGCTTCACGGGTGACTAAAATACGCCTGCCGGTCAAGGGCTTTTTTTTCAGCCACCAGAGCTTCTTATTTAAACCGACTACGTCGCCGATAACAATCACGGCGGGGTTTTTAAAATTTTCCCGCTCAGCCTTTGAAGCAATATCAGCGAGCGTCCCTTGTAAAAACTCCTGTTCCGCCCATGTGCCCCACCGGATTAAAGCAGCCGGCGTCTCGCCGCTGCGCCCGTGTTTGATAAGCTGCCCGCAGATGGCTCTCAGGTTGGCCATTCCCATAAGAAAGACCAGGGTACCTGGTTCAGCAGCTATTTTATCCCAGGCAATCATCGAATTTTCCTTGTCAGGGTCTTCATTTCCCGTAACAATTGTTACAGACGAGGCATGGCTGCGGTGTGTAAGGGGAATTCCGGCATAAGCCGGCGCAGCCACAGCCGATGTGACACCGGGCACGACTTCAAAAGGCACGCCTGCTTCAGCCAGAGCTTCCGCCTCTTCCCCGCCCCTGCCAAAAATAAAGGGATCGCCGCCTTTAAGGCGCACAACTGTTTTCCCTTCCCCGGCTAGGCCAATCAGAAGCGAATTTATCCCGTCCTGGGTTCCGGCCAGGCCGGCAGTATCTTTCCCCACAAATATTTTCCCGGCTTCAGGGCTCGCAAAAGAAAGCAGTTGGGGATTAACCAGCCTGTCATAAACAATGACGTCTGCTTTCTCCAAACACCGGATGCCTTTTACGGTAATCAGCCCCGGATCGCCCGGACCGGCGCCGACAAGATATACTATACCTTTCAGCACTGATTATCAAACTCCTGACGGGCCGACTTCAATATTGAAGCAGCGCCCCTGGAAAGCATTTTTTGAGCAAGTTCCCTTCCTAAATCATCCGCCTGTTCTTTGGGACCGGTGGCCCTTTCCCTGACAAAGCGGCTCCCGTCAAGGGTAAGCACAATTCCCTCAAGAATAAGGGACTCGCCTTCAATCTGGCCGATCGTGCCTATCGGCGCCTGGCATCCGCCTTCGAGTTCCTTCATAAAAGACCTTTCGGCGGTTACAGCCGCTCTTGAGTCCCCGTGATCCAGGCGTGATACTAATCCGCGTATTTCCTCATCATTTTCCCGTATTTCAACACCGATTGATCCCTGTCCAACTGCCGGTATGCAAATCGAATAGGGTATTTTTTGAGCAATTATTTCTTCGAAGCCTAATCTTTTAATCCCTGCAAAAGCCAGTATCAGCGCATCCAGACCCTCTTCCGAGAGCTTCCTCAGACGGGTGGTCAGATTGCCGCGTATGGTTGTCATCTTCAAATCAGGCCGGTAATGCAGCAACTGGGCAATTCGCCTTAGGCTGCTTGTGCCTACAGAAGCGCCCTTTGGCAGATTCTGGAGGGTTACTCCGGCGGGCGCGATTAAGATATCCCCCGGCCATTCCCGGCGGCAGACAGCGCCGACAGATAACTTTTCGGGCAGACTGGTGGGAAGATCCTTCATACTATGAACAGCAAGATCTATTTTCCCTTCCAGCAGGGCTGTTTCCAGTTCTTTAGTAAACAGGCCCTTATCGCCAATTTTAGCGAGGGCCACATCCTGAACATAATCACCAAGGGTCTTGATTCCAACTACTTGGAACAACAAACCCGGCTCTAAACTTTGCAGTTCCCCTAGCACCCAGCGGGCCTGGCAGAAGGCGAGAACACTGTTTCTTGTGCCAATTCTTATTTCCCGCTTCAAACTTTACCTCCGTCGATCATTGTTTTAAGTATGTATTCCCTGTCCTGCTCCTCTTCAACCTGCAAGTCGAAAAGGACCTGCAGAACTTCTGTGTAAAGATGCCCCTTAGATGTTAAGGCATAATCCTTCAACCTTGTTATTGGCACATGCAGAAGCTGGTTGACAATTGAGTTCACCAAAGAACCGATTACTTTGCGGTCATGCGGCGCCAGTTCACCAAGGCGGTTTAACGCCCGGCGCAGCTCTTTTTGTTTAATCTCTTCCGCCCATTGCTTTAAGGCGGAGACTGTCGGGACCACGAATTGTGTACCCAGCCATTTCATAAACCGATCCAATTCGTCCTCAATTATACCTTCGGCATCAACAGCCATCTGTCTTCTCAAAGCAATGTTCCGGTCTACGATATATTGCAGATCATCAATGTCATATAAAGAAATTCCCGGCAATTCAGCTACCGCAGGATCGATATCACGCGGGACGGCGATATCCACAATCAGGATTTTAGCTCCCGGACGTGAACGAAGAACTTCATCCACCTGCCGGTGATGAACTACATAATGAGGAGCGCCTGTACAGCTGATTACAATATCCGACTTAATCAGGTGCTGATATAATTCTTCAAATCTCACCGCCCTGCCGCCGAATTCCCTGGCGAGTTCCAGAGCGCGGTTGTATGAACGGTTGGATACTATTACTCCGTTTACTCCATTGGCCACAAGATAGCGTACGGAAAGCTCGCTGATTTTACCGGCGCCCAGAATCAGCACGGAACGGCCTTTTAAATCGCCCAGGGTCTGCCTGGCCAATTCAACAGCAGCGTAACTAACCGAAACAGCGTTTTGATCAATGGCCGTTTCCCTGTGGACCTTCTTGCCGACAGTTATAGCCTGCTGAAAAAGAGAGTTTAAACAGCTGCTGGTGGAACCGTTCGTATAGGCCGTCCGGTATGCGCTGCGAACCTGGCCAAGGATTTCTGTCTCTCCTAAAACCATTGAATCCAGGCCGGACGCAACTCTGAATAAATGGCGGATTGCATCGTAGAGAATATGAACATACGTATAGTTTTTAATCTGTGAAATGTCCGTTCCGGACTTGCGGGAAAGAAAATTTTGGACGACGCCGATCCCTTCGTCAAGTTCCCTGGAAGCAACATAGACTTCCGTTCTGTTGCAGGTAAACAAAACCACACATTCTTCAATAACGGGATGTGAGCAGAGCGCGTCAAGGGCTTCTTTTGTCAATTGTTCAGTAAAAGAAAGCTTTTCCCTTATTTCCACGGGCGCCGTTCTATGGCTGACGCCTACCGCTACGATAAACATCGTTTATTATACGCTCCCTCGCTTGATTCCACTGACCCTGTTCGACCATTTTCAAAAGATCATCATCAAGAAGATTTTCTATAATAACACGGCCGGCGCCTTTATTTTCAGCTGCGCTATGCATTTTAAGACGGATTGCGCCAAGCAGATCGGTGAGTTTTCCATATTCCGGACCATATTTTTTCTGCAGGGATTCTTTAATTTTCCTTGCCAATAAAGGACTTTTGCCGTCTGTAGAAACCGCAATCTGAAAGGAGCCACGTTTAACTACAGCCGGCACGAAAAAACTGCACACTTCCGGATCATCCACAATATTCACCAGTATGTTTCTTTCAAAACAATCCGCCGCTATCCTGCGGTTAACGTCTTTGCTGCTGGTGGCTCCGATTACCAGAAAGGTTCCGGCAAGATCGGCAGGATCATAATCTCCCTGGCGGTATGTGATTAATCCTTTTTGAATAAGTTTTTTTAATTTTGAAGTAATTTTTAAGCTTATTATTTCTACCCTGGCTCCGCTTTTCAGCAAAGAAAAAACCTTACGCTCAGCAACTGCGCCCCCGCCAATTACCAGGCACTTCCGGTCTTTCGTTATTAAAGAAACAGGATAGCAATAAGCCATATTTAATCATTCCCAATTTAAAACCTGCGTGTGCCAATAAAGTCAGCAACGGAAACAAGAGCGATTTTAGCGTTAAAATTGGGCAAAGCGGACAATTCATTTCTTGCCCTGGTTACATATCTGTGAACAATTTGTCCTGAATAATCTATTCCGCCGCATTCCTTGACAAGCCTGACGGCTTCCTCCGGTTCATAACCATTGTTCTGGTGTAAAACCATATCCTTCAGCTTTTCCCTCTTCGGACTGTTTTTCAGGGCATAAATTACAGGGAGAGTGATTACGCCCTGACGCAGGTCACCGCCTATAGGCTTACCCAGCAGTTTTTCATCGGCGACCAGGTCCAGAACGTCATCAGTGATTTGAAACGCCATGCCAATATTATGGCCGTATCGCCGAAGCGATTCATACATCTGTTTTGGGGCGTCGCAGACAAAAGCCCCCAGTTGGCAGCTTGCCGAGATAAGCAGGGCTGTCTTACGATATATTGTAAAAAAGTAATCCTTTACTGTCTTTTGAATATCGAAAGGGTTTGAGATCTGTTCGATCTCACCCAGACACATCCTAACGCTGGTGTCGGCAAGAATCCTGTTGACAAGGGGACTCTCATATCTGGAGATCAGTGACAGGGATTTTGCAAAAAGATAGGTCCCTATATGAACAGAAAGTTTATTGCCCCAAATTGCCCTTACTGTTTGTGTACCACGGCGTGTTGAAGAACAGTCCACAACATCGTCATGAACCAGGGTGGCCATATGGATTAACTCCAGGGCAACAGCAAGCGGAAGAACCTGTTCAAAAGAAAAATTAGCACATTTACCGGCCAGCAAACTAAAGGCAGGTCGCAAACGCTTCCCTCCTGCCTTCAACAAATGGGTAGAGGTCTGTGTCATTAAAGGATCCGGAGACTGAACAGCCGCATGCAACTCCTGCTCTACTATTTTCAGCTCGTCCTTTATCTCCCCAAAAAGTTCCATCGGAATAATCTGCCTCATCCCTTAGCAAGAAAAACTATTCATTTACCCTGTTTTAGCCTTTATATTTCTAGATTAGACCTTCCAAGGCTTTCTGTGTACTTTTCACAATAATTCTATCATAGATTAATATATTTCGATAAGAAAATCAAGGGCCAGGAAATAGACACGCTGCAAATTAGACATGGCCACCGGTTTTTTTAAGTTAATCACATTGCAACAGACAAACCTAATCGCAGCGCGTTGATCAGACAGCACAATCATGATATAATACACAACTGGAACTGCATGGGGGTGGATGGGGCCTGGTGGCCCTCCTGGTCTTCAAAACCAGCCGTGGGGTGTGAAGAGCGTCCCGGGTGAGTTCGATTCTCACACACTCCCGCCAAGTAAGTCAAGACCACCCCAAAATGGGGGGGCTTGCACGAGCCCTATAAGGGCTAATTACTTGCCAGCGCCTAAATGACGCTGGCTTAAACTTCGTTCAAGCCATGTGCACTGATTACTTGGCAGGACCCTTAAAAGGGTT
>DOTD01000055.1 GCA_003513005.1 Desulfotomaculum sp. | reverse complement strand
TACTCATCGCTGTAGTATTAATTAGAAAGGATGAAAAAAATGAGTCTTCTAAATTCTCTGGCTGCCCAAAATGCTTATGTCAGCAGACTCAAGTGGGACATTAACTTTGGGGAAAGTACAGAATTGAACGTAGGCGCGACTGTAATAAACTTTTACCAAACATTTATTATGTTTGACATATCCCACCTGCCGTTAGAAACTAAGATCACCCAAGCTTTGATGAATCTTTACCTGTTAAACGCTTCTCAGCTATCGGTCAGCAAGGTGATTGGCGCCTACCCGGTGCTGCAGCCCTGGCTGGAAAATGAAATTACCTATGGCAACCAGCCCTTGTATGAAGATAATCCGGTTGCCGAAGCTGTCGTTACAAACCAGGCGGGGACCTTTATCAGTTGGGATATTACAGCTCTGGTCAAAGACTGGCATAGCGGAGCACTTGCCAATTACGGTCTGGCGCTGGTTTCAACTGATCCTCCCGTAGTTTTTGCCAGCAGCGAAAATATAAGTACTTCCCTACGGATCCAGCCGTTGCTGACGGTTGAATTCCAGCCTGCGACGTATTCTTTTGTGAGCGATGCCGAAAGAAATCTTGCCACAACAGACGAGATACAGTTTTCCGCTCTTTATAATACATCCGGCCTAAACATGGTCAGTTTCTTTGTAAGTAATAACGGAGCAAACGATGTAACTGTTGAATTGAAAGTCAGCCCGGACGGCAGCGTCTTCCTGGTAGATTCTTTAAAGAATATTGCGCCCGGTCAAAGCGCCGTTCTTGTGCCGCAGGTTTTTACAGAGTTTGCCAGAGTGGATTATAAATCAACAAATTTAGGCCAGCCTTCGATTATTGACATCTGGTTCCAGGGCCAGGGCAGCTAAATTTCCTAATTACTCAACCCAGGGCGCCAACCCCGGCCTGGGATCCAGAATGGATAAGTACTGTTCCATGACGCCGTACTTCCCATAAGGATCCAGCTTTTTATAGCGGCAGTACTTAGCCAGGCGATCCTCCGGCTTCATCCAGCCCAAGTGTTTGACCCGCAGTTGGCTTGAGTCCCCTCCAAGCCCGGTAATATTCACAGGAAAACGCCCGCAGTGCTGGGGGGTCTCTTTCCACTGGTAATTAAATCCGGGTGTGAATCTCACCATAAACGGGCGGTAAAAGTTATGGGAATTCCAATACTGATCCGACCTGTATAAATTTTCATCCCACATGTCGTACAACCGGAAGGAGTAATGGTATATCCCCGGCTTTGCGGCCAGCGACCGTATGGCCGCGGGCGCGCTGTCCTCAAAAATTTCATCCGCGTCTAAAATCAAGATCCAGTCCGGTTTTGTCCCAACTGTTATTTCCCAAAGCTGCTTCCGTAAAACAATTTCATTCTCAAAACCTGGTTTCTTATTTGAGACCAGGGTCAATGGGACTCCTTTCAGAACCTTTTTGCACACTTCCACAGTGCTGTCCTCGCTGGCGTCGTCCAGGATGACAGCGTTGTCAACATACCGGGAGGCGTTTTCAAGAACTCTTTCCAGGTACCTGCCAGCCTCATTCCTGACCAGCATAGCCAGTGTAATCTTCGGCGCTCTTTCTTTTTTCCGGCGCTGCCCCGGAGCCGAAGCCGCGCCGCGTTTCTTTTGAGTACTCCCGCCGTCGCTTTTAAAGATTTTCTCTTTATATTCTTGAAGAGCCTTGAGGTCGGATTCCCGGTAAATGTGAAAGGGGGAGTAATGAGTGTCCGCATAGAGTTCCAACCCCAACGCAGCGGCCCGAATGCAAAAGTGCCGGTCCTCGCCGCTAAAGCCCAGGTTGTATATTTCCTTAAAACACAACCCTGCGGACAGCGCCTTCCGGCTGATTAGGGTACATGCTCCCAGTCCCCCAACCTTGTAGGTTCCCGGATTGGAGAGCAGCTTTAAGAATTCGGCGATCCTTTTATTCAGTTCCTCCTCGCTTAATACCTCCCCCCTGCGGGTATGATACAGCTGGTAGCTGTCAGAAACCCACACCTGCGGCAAAGGCGCCAGGTACGGTTCCCATTTGGTCCAAAAAACCTCCGCTACTATATCCTTTCCCAGGGAGACAAGGTGGCTGAGTGTTTTGGGATGCAGAAAAAGGTCTGAATCCACCAAAAAAAGATAATCATAATCCCCTTCCAGCGCCATCCTGATGAACTTGTCCTTATAACCCGCTACCTTCCAGATCAAATTCTCCTGCCAGTGATGGGTAGTTTCATCGCAAAGATAGTTATCCGCAGTTACCCCCGGGATAATCCGGACGTTTTTCATCTTCTTAGAAAAGGCGCCGAGCAGGTTATGCCGGTTATTGTCGTCAATAAAAGCGAAATCCAACTCCAGTCCAGAGGTATCCAGCAACTGCAGCGACTCCAAAAATTCCCTTAAAACAGCTTCTTTTTGCCGGACGGGGCTTGCTGTCAGGACGCGCAGCTTCACCGGCAGGTTCTTTTTCTTTCTCAACTTGCGCGGGCCGAATCCATGAAGTAACCCGGCGTCTGACGCTTGAGAAGACTTGTTTAAATCTTTCATGGCTTCAAGATGTTTCCCCCGGCTGAGATATCCCAGACCCCTGAGCAAAATCAGATCACGGTGCTCCGGAAACATCTGCAGTGATTTGGTTGTAAAATCAATTAATCTTTCCATGCTGCCGGTCTTTAATAAGCCCAAAGCGAGATTAAGGAGTACGTCCTCAAAATAACCCTCTGTTCCCTGCAGAAGGACAAGAGCTTTTTCCAGGCAATCAAGGCCCCCGGTAAAATCTCCCCGCTGGTAGTGTTCCACTGCCAGGCAATACAGCAGGAACGGGTCGGCGGGGTTGCTCTCCAGTTCCCTGTTGATAATTGATGTGTTCCGGTAAAATTTATTCTTTTTTATAACCTGAGCTTTTAAATAGCCATAATGATTGATCACCAGCGGCGCAGCCGCCAGCCCCTTTCCGCCGTTGGCGCTTAAAATGGAAGGCGCCACCTGTTCATGGATGGCTCCGGCAAACTTGTAAGCCGGCTTGTTCCTGAACAGCCTGACCACCTGGTCCGTTGCTGTCTCCCAGCCTGTGCCCAGGAAACTCTCCACGCGCAGGAAGTATCCCTCGACATCGGCGGCCTGAAGCAGGCGGTAAAATTCCCCGGCGCTTACAGGCTTTAGAATTTCATCAGCGTCAAGAACCAGGATCCAGCCGGAAGAAGCCTGTTCCAGGGCAAAATTCCTGGCCCGGGCAAAATCGCCGGTCCAACCAAAACTGTATACTTGCGCACCCGCCTCTACCGCCAGCTTTGCCGTTTTATCCAGGGAACCCGTGTCTACTACAACTATTTCGTCAACCAGATGCTTGACGCTGTTAATACAGGATTGGACGAACTCCTCTTCGTCTTTCGCGATCAGGCACAGGCTGACAGTTTCCTTATTCATGACCTGCCGCCCCCAAGTCCGAACTTGTAATTAACAAAGTCACGCCAGGCGCAGGTTTTGTCCCGGTAATATTCATATAATGTCAGCCAGCCTTTGTGTGAAAAATTTTTAGTAATCGATTCCAGCTCCTCGATCAGCCCGATTGAATCAAAGCCGGCCGAAACCCGGCCGTCCGGCAGGCAGCGGCCGCACTCTTCAAGGATTTCCCGGACCGCGCCCAACATGTCGTCTTCTCCTATTCTAGCAGGACAATTATCTAGTATCCCCTTCTTTTGCATTTGCCGGGTTAAGCCCAGCAGGATTCTGGCCTCACGCCTCGCCAGGCGGTTTTTCCACAGGGCAAGGGCCTTACTTTTGCTCTCAGAGTAGCGCTCCTGCAGCAGCAGGGCGATCGCCTGGTAAATTTGCGACCTGACGAAAAACTCGCTTTCCGCTGATATTTGTTTTAAGAATTCTATCCCCTGGCCCGGATTTCCCGAAAAAATACTGTACTTTCCCAGGTAAAACCGGAATTTCTCGTCCTTGTTCCGATCCGTACCGTTTTCCTCCAGGCAAAGGCGGGCCAGATCCGGATACCCCGATTTAAAGAACAACCCGGCGGCGGTAAAAGCAATCTCTATATTGTTTAAGCAACCTTTTTCTTTAAAATATTCAAGCGCCCTTAAGGGACCGGATTTAGCCAGGATAATCAGAAAGAGGTTGTAAACAGGGTAAATATATTTTGGGTTTGCGGTTAGGGTCTGCAGGTAATAGCCGCAGGCCGCATCAGTCTGGCCGATCATTTCATGACAGTAACCCAGGTGGTAGAAGGCCAAAAAACTTTCCGACCCGTTCTGGTGGCTGTAAAGGGGGGGCGGTGTGCCGCATTTGACTGCCTGGCTGAGCCATTTTATGGCCAGCTGATATTCCTGCTTTTCTTCGAACAGAATTCCGCCCAGGTAATAAATATCGGTATATTCAGGATATTTCAAGTCTGCTTCTAGGCAGAGACAAATAGCTTCATCCAACCTGCCTAAAGCATTCAGGCAGATGATCAAGTAGCGTAAAGCAGGACCGCGAAAGAGAAGGTTTTCGTCCGTAAGGTTCCGGTAAGCCTGCTGCAGGAACTGCAGCGCACGCTCCGGCTTGCCCAGCATCAGCCACTCTACGCCGAGGTAGTATTGAAGAAAGCGATTCCGGGGATCGGCGGAAGATGCTTTAATCAAAAGAGACAGGTTGCGTCCTCTTTTACGGTTGCGGTTTCCTGCCGGCAGCTTCCTGTGATTGATAACCGGCCCCTCAGCTATTTCGACCACACCGTTCTCCGGGACCGCGACCTGCTCGTGAATTATGCCTTTAAACCTGTAACGCCCATTGTTTTTAAAGAGGCGGAGCACAAAAAAACGGTTGTATTCACCTGTAACGCCGTCAATAGGGTTGTTTATGGGCAAAAGATAAGCCTCCGGGCATAAATCCCGGGCAGCCAGGCATTTTAAATCACCGCTGCCGGGGACCAATTCCTCGTCGGCGTCAAGGTAAAATATCCAGTCACCACTCGCCTTTTCAACAGCAAAGTTGCGGGCGGCGCTGAAGTCCTCCCGCCAGAAAAAGCTGTAGACTTTATCGGTATACTTACGGGCTATTTCCATGGCGCCGTCCGTGGAGCCCGTATCCACGATGACAATCTCGTCCACTTGTCCCCTGACACTGATAAGGCAGTTCTCCAAATTTCCCGCTTCGTTTTTTACGATCATCGCCAGGGTTATGGTTTCATTCATCAATCTGCCGGCGCCTCCCCGGATAGCTTCTTAAAAATATCGGCGCCGGGGTATTTGGCCATAGCTTCCTGCAAGATTCTTTTACGGGAGCTTTCATATAGATTCAGCAGCCTGATATAATACTGCGGCACGTCCGGGTCCAGTTCCAGCGCACGGCGATAATACTGTTCGGCCTCAATGTTTTTCCCGGCCTCCTGACAGATCTCCGCAAGGAGGAAATGCGGCTCCGCGTTCTGGTTCCCGGAGATATGCTCCCTTAAAAGCGCCTCCGCCATTTCCTTATAACCGAAGTCATAAAGGCGCCGGGCGATTGCCAAACTGTACTCTGCCAGGTTTTCTGCGCTAATCTCGGACAGAAGCTGTTCAACCTTATTAATCTCTTCCATATCGAGCAGTCTGGTTATTACGTCCAGCAAGAGGGACATCCCATCCTGTCCCAGGGTAACTGCACAATGTTTTTTCTGTTTGCCGGGGATGGCTAAAAAAAGACTCAGTACCTTTTCTGTATCCGCGACCAGGCCTAGAGCCTGCAGTTCTGCAAAAAGAGAGCGCACTTTCTTCTTTTTGTCCTGCAGCCAGAAACATAATAATTCATTTATCTTTGCCAGTGGATAAAGGTGGCTCTCCCGGCTAAACTTATTAATGGTTCTTAACGCTTCCAGGCGCCTTCGTTCCTGGATTAGGCAGATGGCTTTACATAATTGTATTTCAGGGGAAGAAGCGCCGTTTGCCGCGGCGCTTTCAAAATATTCCAGGGCCAGTTGATAAGCCCCGTGCCGGAAGTATATTCCCCCCATGATTTGATTAGCCTCAGGTGTGCAGAATTCAAATACTTTTTCCAGACTTTCTTTCGTGTATTCAGGATTTTCACGGGGTTTAAGTATTTTTACCATACTTTCCAGGGCGGGAGTAAAATTCGGGTTGTCCCGCAGACTTGAAATATAGTTCTTTAGCGCATCCTCGTAGTCTAAAAAAGTTTCCGCGATTTGACCCAGGTGGTAATATGACCTGAATCCTCTCACGCCGCCAAAGGAAGCGTAAAGGGAAGGCTGCGCCGGCATTGAAACGGCGTTTTGGAAAAATTCACGGGCTTTATTATACTGTTTCAATTCCAGAAACAGCAGCCCGGCGTAATAATACAGATCCGCATAATCGGGGAAAAACCGAAGGCCGAGCAGGGCGGTGTCGAGCGCTTTTTCCGGCTGTTTGGCTGATTGGCAGGACATGACGATATAACGGAACAGCTTGGGCAAATATATTGTGTTTGGATCGATGCCGTTTGCGGCCTGGATCAGTTCTACGGCCGCTTCCTCGTATTTTTCGGCGCGGAAAAGCTCTACTCCGTAATGATACCTTAGCAGCCGGTTTTCAGGATCTTGCAGCAGTTCTTTTTGAATAATATTAATGTTCCTGTTCTTCTTATCTTTTTCTCCGATCTGCTTGTCTAAATAACCGTAATGGATTATTTCAATTTCCTCAGCTATCCGGTAGGACGCCTGATTATTTTTTTCCAGGATTACACCGGCAATCTGCTCGTGAATCGCCCCGCGGAACCTGTAATCCCGCCTGTTTCGAAAGAGGCGAAAAACCAGGTCCGGACAGCTTTCGCTCCACCCGTCGTTGCCAAGGTAATTGATTATTTTGACAAAATAACCTTCCACAGCGTTGTCGTCAATAACTCTCCTCAGCGCTTCTCTGCTGCTTTGCGTTAATTCCTCATCCGCATCCAGAAATAGGACCCAGTTTCCGGTAGCCAAATCAAGGGAAGCGTTGCGGGCGTCGCTGAAGTTTTCGTTCCAGAGAAACGATTGGACCAGCGCGCCGTATTCAGCAGCTATCTGACCGGTATTGTCAGTGGAACCCGTATCGATAACAATTATTTCGTCGACAGCGCCGGCTGCGCTGTCAAGGCACCTTTTAATGTTCTGCGCCTCATTCTTGACAATCATACACAAGCTGACTCTTGAATCCATTAGTTTACCAGATACCTCTTGGAATTATTTTTTTACAATATATGCCGACAAAAACGAACATTCCACATGAAGCAAAATATTATATATTATTGGAGATCTAATTAATGGCATATTAACAAGTATTATGGAGGTTGATTTTAGTTGCCAAACTATAAAGTATTTCAAGACACCCCTGACCAGTTGAGAACAAAAGTCTTCGGCGGAAATGACGTAGCTTTTAACACCGACTCGACAGGCAACCTGGGCATAACTTCGACTGGATTGGCTATCACGCCGCCAACCAACGGTTTAAGCATTACCAGTACCGGCCTGGCTATCACGCCGCCCAGCGGCGGTCTTTCCATCACTCCGCCAACCGACGGCCTGAGCATTACCAGCACCGGCCTGGCTATCACGCCGCCGGTAAACGGCCTGTTGATTACAACTTCGGGTCTGATTACTACCTTAGGTACCACCGATGTGTCGGAAGTCAGGGCTAACATAACCAATACCGCAGGCAGTCCGGATACGACATTTAACGTGCTGGGATTAAGCAGTTATACTTTCGGGGTAGTAAATAACTCACTGGCGCCGGACGCGCAGGCTCTGGTCAAACTCCAAATCAGCCCGGACGCCACAAACTGGCTGGACGAGGACGGACCGGTGACCATTAACCAAAACTCTTTGACTACTCTGGTAGCATCCGTATTCTTAAAATATGCCAGGGTTTATTACAGCGCCGTCAACGCCGCCAGCGCCGTAACTCTGAACATATTCTTCCAGGGCCAGCTCTAAAATAATGTGAAGACCAGGAGGTCTTCACATTATTTCATGAGTTAAATATTTTTTAGTTCATAAGTGGGTATCACTTGGTACCCACTTAAATGATCTCTTATGAAATTAACATTGTCAAATTCAGCGGGGTGTATGGCCTCCACGCCAACCTATCCTTAAAATCAACTTGTATTAGGAAGGCCAACTGCCTACGCGCTCATGTTCACCTCTTTTACTTGTACGAACTCGTTCACTCTCGGACTCGGTCAAAACTCGGCGTTTACACGTCTCAAACACTTCCTCGCTTGTCATCGGGTTCACTTGTTCTTTGAATTAAAGCTCAATATCGTACTTAAGGCATTAGCCTCGCTTTATTAATAAATTTTTCATGATGAATTTTCATCCTTTAAGCTGGCGCCCCGTCCTACTAATTAATCAACCAACTCCGAAAGCAAATTATCCATCTGCTTTTTGGTCAGGTAAGGGCCTTTAGAATACGATGTTGGAGTAGGACGCTTAAGTGCTCTGGCTATAATTATTTCTGCTTCATTTTTAGAGATAATGTCATTCGGCCTGAAAGTATTATCCGTGTATCCGGAGATGATGCCCATTTTTAGCAACGGGTAGATGTATCTTACATTGGAGGAATCCTTATTAATGTCTGTGAAGGTAACGGGACCGTACTCTTCCAAACCAATTTTTTTGCTGAGAATTGCCAGAAATTCTATCCTGGTTATAGGCAGATCGTCATACTGGCTGGACGTTGGCACTGACTCAGCAACTGTCTTGTTATTTTTACACTCGTCGATCGAAATATGCCAGCGGGTAAACACAGCCATAATGCAGATCACGACAACGAGTATTATGATTAATAAAAATTCCAATGTTTTCATCTTTAAAGCCCCCACTTATGCACTTTTCCCTTTTAAAATTATTCATTTTACTGAACAATATAACTACCCTTTTTTGAAAAAATCTTCCTTAGGGGGGTCAACTACTAAACGTGCTTAGGTTCAAAATCACAGTTAAGGCATCGGCCTTCCTTTGTTGATAAATTTTCATCATTTTATCTGGCGTTGCTTTAGCGGCATGGATATCTATCTGAAAACTGTTCCAACCTAAACCGGAACCAATATTAAAATTCCATATATCGGTATTTTAAAAAAATATAAAATATTTATAATTGCCTATTGACACAAATAAAAATATAAAGTATTATGATTATACCCTCAGAAAGGGATCACTCGAGTAAGAGGGGTACCCCTGAAAAACCGGCGGGCTAAGCCGGGGCTGTTAAGAACCTGTTGGTAATAAAAGCTTTTACTTGGGGAAGTCGAGTAGTAATCTACCGGTAAACTGAAATTCGGAGGTAAATTGGGAAACCAGGAACCAGCCTAAAAGTAAGCAGATGTCCCTTGGAAGTAGAAGTTTCAAATAAACAGGTATTAAAAGCCACGGTGAAAGACTTGTAATAGGTGAAGGAGATAGCTTAACAAAGTTATTTTTCGGCAGTTGTTACATGAAGTAGCCGGTTAATCTGAAAAGCAGTCTGCCAAGACTGGCGGATCAGAAGGGGTAAATAAAAAAAGGAGGACGTGCTGAGTTGCACTACGCTCCTGGAAAAGGGTAGGCGCCAATCCGTTAAGGATACCGGACCTGCCCTTTTTCGTTATTAGATACGCTGAAAAACACTTCAGCCCTGCTAACAAAGCAGGGCTGAAGTGTTTTTCAAATCAGGCAATTTTGTCACAAACAAAGGCTCAAAATCACACTTAAGGCATTGAATTTGTTGATTAATTTTGGCGCCGCTCTCGCAGCATGGATGTCTAGCCTTAAACTTCCTATAATCCTCTTTTCATACCCGGTTTCAACTCGCGTATTTCTTTTTAATACTTCAGGACGGTGTTAATACCGGTAAGAAGTATTCGCTGTTTTCGACCATTCCTCAATGCTTGTTTTCCAAATATGTTTACATTCTTTCAATGCAAAATTAATCTTGCTTTAACAAATTGCAGCATTGAATTAACAATTTAAAGGTACAATCTATCTGATACATCAACTGGCAGGAGGGGGGGGAGTTGAAGTAGTTCGGAGGGTCGTATTATAGAGATTTTTACAGATTAAATGTACATCGAAAGGAAATGGAGGGTAATTAATGAAAAAACGCTTACTGGTTGTTTCTTTAGTTACAGTTCTGACATTGTTATGCGTTCAACTTGCCTTTGCTGCGGGAACTATTTCCGTGCAGGTAAACGGTAAGGTATTATCTATGGATTCGGAACCATTTGTTAAACAGGGTAAGGTTCTTGTACCTATGAGGGCAATTTTCGAAACCCTCGGTGCTTCCGTTAAATGGGATGATAAGGCGCAAAAAGTAACCGCCAAGAAAGGCAGCACAGAAATAGTTTTATGGATGGGCAAGAAAGAAGCAAAGGTGGGCAGTAAGACTGTAAATCTGGATGTACCTGCTGCAGTAAGCAACGGGCGTACTGTTGTCCCTTTAAGATTCGTAGCCGAGTCTCTTGGCGCTAAAGTTGACTGGGTAAGCAGCAAGAACCTGGTTGTTGTCACCACCGGCGGGGGCGGCGCCGCTGCCGCAGAGCTCAGTGGTTCTTTAAAAATGAGCGGTTCGACATCTGTGCAGCCTCTGGCCGAAGAACTGACGCAGGCTTTCATGAAAGAAAATCCCAAAGTGCAAATTACAGTGACCGGCGGTGGTTCCGGTGTAGGTATTAAAGATGCGGCGGACGGCAAGGTAAATATAGGCAACGTTTCGCGTGATCTGAAAGATAGCGATCCCAAGGGCCTTGTAACTACGACCATTGCCAAGGACGCCATTGTAATCGTTGTCAACTCGAAAAATCCGGCTGACAAGCTGACCACAGATCAGGTCAAAAAAATTTATACGGGAGCAATTACCAACTGGAAAGATATCGGCGGTAAAAATGCTCCGATTATAGTTAATTCCCGGACTGCCCCTTCCGGCACTTTTGATTTCTTCAAAGAAAAGTTTTTAGGTGAAGACAATGTTATCGCTACTGCCAAACAGCACGCATCAAACGGTTTGGTCCGCCAGGCTGTGGCCGGAAACGAAAACGCCATCGGATTCATCTCCATGGGCTTTTTAGATTCGAGCGTCAAGGCGCCAACTTTGGACGGTGTTAAACCTACCCTGGAAAATGCCAAGAACGGCACATACAAGGTAATCCGCCCCTTCGTTATGGTGACAAAAGGCGCTCCGACAGGACTGGCCAAGTCTTTCCTTGATTTTGTTTTATCTTCAGAGGGACAGAGTATTGTTAAAAAAGAATATATTTCCATTCAATAGAATATCTGTTTCTTTAGCGGATCCCGCCTGTTTTCAAAAGTCAGGCGGGATATTTTTCAAAGAGGAGGAAGGAGGATGAGAAAATGGAACTGGAAAATGTTTCCGTGATAATTCCGGAAAAGGCGCCTTCTGCAACAGGCTTCTTTACTAGACCAAGGAAGCCGTTTAAAGAGAGAATTATCGAAAGAATACTTTTACTGCTGACTGTTCTTAGCAGCATTCTCATATTCTTTGTCATGTTTTTCGTGATCAGCAAAGCTATTCCCGTATTGAAGGCCAGCGGCTTTAGTTTTGTTTTTTCCGGGGGTTGGGATGAAAATTTCTTAAATGCGTGGCAGACCAGCGGTGAACAATCCGCGTGGAGATTCGGAGCTTTGCCTCTAATTGCGGGAACGGTTTTAACCACTTCCGGGGCTTTGGCTTTTTGTCTGACGTTTGGCCTGGGTTGTGCAATTTTCCTTGCAGAAATGTGTCCGGCCTGGCTGAAAAAGCCATTAGAATCTACAGTCAGGCTGTTAGCTGCCATTCCTTCCGTAATTTACGGTTTGATCGGTTTAATGATCGTAGTGCCTTTTTTATCCAAACACCTGATCAGCAATGAACTTTCCTTGAAAATGATCAAAATTTGCGCCCTGGATGGAACAAGCCTTTTGGCTGGAATAATTGTGCTCAGTATGATGATCGGACCAATTTTTATCGCCATGGCCAGCGACGCGATTAAATCTGCGCCGAAAAAATATAAGGAAGCTTCCCTGGCGTTAGGATTATCCCACTGGCGAACAATAGTGAAAATAATACTTCCGGCGGCTCGTAACGGTATTGTTGCCGGCGCCATACTGGCCGCAGGCAGAGCCATTGGTGAAGCGATTGCTCTTTCTATGGTCACCGGCAGCGTGGCCAACCTGCCTAATCCGTCCCACGGGCTGGTTTTCTTTCTGGAGCCTGTCCGTACACTGGCTTCTACTATTGTAGACAACGCTGAAGGTATGAGTGTCGCATCCTGCGAATCAGCCCTGTTTGCCTGCGGTTCTTTCCTTCTTCTGTCATGTGTGCTGTTGAGTTCTTTTTCCAGAATCTTTTCAGGAAAGCTGCGGCCGGGGGGTGTTTCGGATAAGTAAAGGAGAAAATGCGGCAGGCCATGCAGCCTGCTGGTTATCCGGTTTGCTTACCTTATTTCTTTTGTTGTTTATAGTAATATTTCTTGTTCTAAAAGGAATTCATGTTATAAGCTGGGATTTCATAACGACTAATCCCAAACCGAGTTTGGACCAGAATCTCACCGGAGGAATTTTTACTCCCATTATAGGCACCTTTTTACTGGTCGCCCTGGGAACCTTGTTTGCCCTGCCGTGGGCCTTGGCTACGGCGATTTATCTGGCTGAATACTCTGGAGGAAATTTATGGGTAGGACCTATTCGGACGGGTATAGATATTTTATCAGGGGTACCGACTATTGTTTTCGCTATTTTCGGCCTGGCCATTTTCACTAATCCGCATCTTTCATTATTCAGCACGATGGTTGAAGGTGTCGCAAACGCCAAGGCTTTTGGCCGCAGCTTTATGGTCAGCTCCATAACTATGGCGATGATGGTGCTGCCTTTTATTATCAAATCTATTGAAGAGGCTATCACGGCCGTACCTTCCGCTTATCGGGAGGCCGCTTACGGGATGGGAATCAGCAAATGGAGAACGATAAGAAAAATAGTTTTGCCGTCTGCCACATCTGGAATAATCACCGGCGTTGTTTTAGGCATAGGCAGAATTGCCGGAGATACGGCAATTGTGTGGCTCTGCCTCGGTGGAAGCATGACTTTAACAGGTACCCAGCCCTGGTGGCAACCGCAGAACTGGCTAGCCACACTGCAAAATACGGGCAGTACGCTGACTACTTATATTTTTTATTCCTCACCCGCCGGTGAAGGAAACTCACCGGATAAGGCCTTTGGCGCAGGTTTGATTTTGATCGTAATTATATTTGCCTTGAATTCTCTGGTTGACTATTGGGGCCGGTACAGAACCTTAAGGGAGGAATAAAGAGGCAATGGAAAATAACGGATGTAAAATAAAGGTTAAAAACCTGTCGGTCTGGTACAAATCATTTCAAGCTTTAAGAGAAGTTAATATGGAGATTTACCCGCAATCAATTACAGGATTGATTGGACCTTCGGGA
This sequence comes from Desulfotomaculum sp., assembly GCA_003513005.1. NCBI lineage: Bacteria > Bacillati > Bacillota > Clostridia > Eubacteriales > Desulfotomaculaceae > Desulfotomaculum > Desulfotomaculum sp. The sequence continues at coordinate 49,833 of DOTD01000055.1, read as the reverse complement.
TGCGGCAAGAGCACGTTTTTGAGATGCATGAACAGGCTGAATGACCTGGTCGCTTCCTTCAGACTGGAAGGAAATATAGATATAGACGATTACAATATATACAAGCCGGAAACTGATGTGGTCATGATCCGCCGCAAAGTCGGCATGGTTTTTCAGCAGCCAAATCCTTTTCCCATGTCTATCTTCGACAATGTCGCCTTCGGGGTGCGTGAACATAACCCTAAAATTAAAAAAAGAGAACTGGAAGATATAGTGATAGACAGTTTAAAACGGGCTAATCTCTGGGATGAGGTAAAAGACAAGCTGAATGTGTCCGGTTTGAGTCTCTCCGGCGGGCAGCAGCAACGTTTATGCATCGCCAGGGTGCTGGCCGTCTCTCCGGAAATAATTTTGCTTGACGAACCCTGCAGCGCTCTTGATCCGGTTTCCACGGCAAAGATTGAAGAACTTCTTTTTCAGTTGAAGAATTCATATACGGTACTGGTTGTCACCCACAACCTCGGACAAGCGAGAAGAATTTCCGATTACCTTGGTTTTTTTCTTAACGGAAACCTGGTTGAATACGGAAAAGCCGCTGATCTGGTTGTTAAACCCAGTGAAAAGTCAACTGAAGATTACCTTGCAGGTAATTTTGGCTAGAAGCCCAACAACCCCCCCCCTTACTAGAGGATGGGCAATAAAAAGGCGCCTCCCATCCTCTAGGCAACCTTTTATACAAGATAAGGAAACTCAATACAGGGAAACGGTTCTTGAAGGGTTGCTTAAAGATTCAAACCGGTTAACAAGACAAGCTCCAACAACTAGGTGCGCAACAGATGTTGTTACCATCCGGAAAAATATTTTTTGTTGTTTCCTTATATATATTTAACTTTATTCAGTTAAATGTTTCATTATAGAATTACTTTACTGGGAGAGTGTTAATATGCGTATATTGGTGTTAAACGGCAGCGCACGCAAAAATGGAACAGTTGCCAATCTTCTTAAAGAAATTGCAAACGGTGCGTCTAATAAGTATGAGGTTGAATGGATTGATGTACACGAACTTAAAATCAGGCCATGTACCGCATGCATGAAGTGTCGAACAGACCGGGAATGCATCTTGCCGCAAGACGACGGTCACGTAACAGGACGTAAAATAAGGGATGCTGATGGTCTTATTGTGGGCACTCCAACTCACTGGGGAAATATGAGTGCGCAACTTAAGCTTTTATTTGACAGGAACGTGCCAATTTTTATGGGAGAAAAGCCTAATGGAATGCCCTTCCAACGCCAAAAGGGAAAGCCAGCGGTTATAGTAACTGCCTGTACCACGCCATGGCCGTTCAACTTTATCGCAGGCCAAAGTAGAGGGGCAATTAGAGCAGTTAATGAAGTATTGCATTATGGGGGATATAAACTATTGTGTAAGATTGTTAAATCTGGTACTAAGGTAAAGCCAGATATCTCCAAGAATTTATTAAGGAAGGCCAATATTCTTGGGAGCAAATTCTAATCTTTTAAGCTTTTTAAAAGAAGGGATTCCCGCTTTTAAATACAAGAATCCCTTCTTTTATGTATTTCGGTAACCATTAAAGCGACATTGAAAAAGTACCATACTTTTTGTGCAGGATTTTTAGATTAAAGTTTGCTCAGCATCCTGGCAACCAATGAAGCCGCCTCAGCACGAGTGGCGTTGTCATTGGGGGCAAAAACATTGCCCGGTTTTCCTGTGGCGATGCCCTGTTCCACAGCAATGGCGATGTCGTTCGCAGCCCAGTCCGGAATCTCAGCAGCATCGCTGAAGCTCAGTGTTCCTGACTTCGCTGCGCCGTCCCCCTGGCCAAGGGCGCGCACGATAATAATAACAATCTCCAAACGTGTAATCGGCTGGTTTGCCCGGAAGGAATTGTCTTCATAGCCGCCGACAACACCCTTATCCACCGCCCTTAAGATGTATCCCCTGGCCCAGTCCGGGATTTCCGCCGCATCAGAAAAAGCGGGATTGCCTGGTTTTTCCTCCCAGCCCAGAGCCCTGCCCAGGATTGCAACAAATTCAGCTCTGGTAATGCTGCTGTCCGGCTTAAAACTGCCGTCGGGATAACCTGTTATGATGCCTTTTTCACCAAGTTCCGTAATGACTTTGAACGCCCAGTGGGTTGAAGGCACGTCAGTATATTCTGCCTTTATGCCTGCCGACGGCGCTTCGGTTTTTTTAAGGGTGGTGAAGCTCCAGTTGGTACTCTTGTTATGATAGCCGGAGCAGCCGGATCCGCTGTTTGCCAGAACGGCTTCAGGAATGGTAACGGTGTATTTGGTATTGTACTCAAAAGCATCATGTGACAGGGTCAGCTTTGTCCCGCTTAGAACAGCTGCGACATTGCCGACCTTGTTTCCGTACTCGTCAGTGATAGTGATGCCGTTTAATGAGTTTGTGGATGCTTTGCTTACGGCAATGTCAAAGATCACACTTACTTCGGCATCCAGCGCCACATTAGAGGCTCCCGTCTGCGGAAGGTAACTGGCAGCCGCGGGTTGTTTGCAGGGGCTTGCGCTGCCGCCTCCACTGCTGCTGCCGCTTGCAACGGTAAAAGCAGCCCTGCCGGCGCTTCCGCCGCCGGCCACATCCGCGGTCCAGGTACCGGTGGGAGCGCTCGCCGGCACTGTGAATTGAAAGGTGTAGCCGCCGCCGGCGCCTGCTGTGGTCTGATCAACAAAAGTCGCACTGCCGTTTGGATCTTTAATTGTAATGCCTACCGGAACGTTGCCCTGCGGCGCTGTTCCGCTGATCGTTACGACGCCGCCCGGCTTGACACTAGCCGGAGATACGTTGACCATACCGGTGGCTTCACTCACGGAAAAGGTCTTGTTGGCTGCGCAGCCGCCGCCGGCCGCATCCAGAGTCCATAAGCCCGTGGGAGCATTTGCCGGAATTGTTAAATAAAAACCAAACGAACCATCTGTTCCGGTACTGGTTTCATCCACGTAAGAAAGTGCGCCGTTTGGATTTTTAACGGTAATAGCTATGTGTACGCCGGATACCTCTTCCCCAATATAGTTACCTTTAATTTCCAAAGCTTCTCCCGGCATTGCGCTGGGCTTAACATCAAGCTCTATACCTGGGATAATTATGGTCAGGTTGTTGTCTTCCGGCGCAGGATCAAACCAGATTGACAGTAGTGCGCCACCCAGCATTTTGACCATGCTATCCGCAGACGAAGCCATCCCCTGGATTACCGGGAGAATCTGCTGATTAACCGACTCATCTCCCTGGTAATGGGCTACCATGGCATCAGCCAGCAAGTCATTAATGGTCAGAGGGGGAACCACAACCGTATTTGCCATCTGTTCGGCCTGTTGTAAAGCTTCTTGCGGCGGAACTCCCTGTTTTATCAATATGCCTGCCAGTACTTGAGGAATCAGCCCTTGCAGACCGTTCACCAGGAATTCTTTAGCGTAATCGGGGAAGGGTTTCCCGCCAGTGTCGTAATTGATTGACTCAATGTGAGAGGTGGTTACAATCAGCTTGTTATCTGCCGTCAGTTCCACCAGACGGTAAGGACTGGGGTATGTCACCAGCGAGCCGTTTTCGATATCATAGATATACTTGTTGCCCACCTGTTTTGATACAACGTCCTGGGCATGGAAGTGACCGGTAAAGACAACATTCATCCCCGCCTGGGCAAGTTCAGAAGAAATCTGATCGGCATCATTGATCACATATTCCGGAAAGATCTGCCGCTGGACGGAGAAGTGATCGATCAGGTTGTGGTGCATCATCCCTAATACAGTCTTTCCGGCCAGTTTTGCCGCGCTGATCTGGTCCTTGATCCAGTTCAGAGTGTCTGCTGAAAAAGCGCCTTCGGTCTTACCGTATACGGCTGAATCCATCGCTATGATCCTGAGACCGTTCACAGGCTCAACCACATAACTTAACGAGTTGGGATCTTCGGCAATGGCCTCCGCGTAACCAAAAGGACTGTAAATACTTTTGAATTCCCCGGGCGACAAGTTATCCACCGGGATTGCCTGGTCGCCTACATACCTGCAAGCGCCCGGGTTATAGATATCATGGTTGCCATCAATGACATATACCTTCTTACCGCAGTCCTCCAGATCCGCGAGCAGTGCCGCGAATTTCTCGTGGCATGTCTTTTCGCCGTCCTTGGTGAGATCGCCCGGGATCAGAACCACGCCCGCATCAGTATTCTTGATCTGTTCAATCGTTTCTTTGACGATAGCGTCGCTTTCGGCCAGCATTTTCCTGTCATTGGACAGGTATTCTTCAAAAGCCGCGCCCGAAGCGCCAAGCTCGGGGTCAAAGTAATGCGGATCTGCGAAAACAGCAATTTTATTAAAATCTGGCACAGGCGACAAGGACAAATTCTCAACATTGGTAGCTTTTCCAGTCCCCGCCGGAACGCCAAAAATGGCCCCCATTAAGATGACCATGGTCATGAACAGGTACGGCAGACGGCGCCATAGCTGTTGTGTGTGTTGAGCGCATCTCATTTCCAACACCTCTTTAGATTTAATCAAAATCCGGTATCAATGGAAAACTTCTTACTCACCCCCCGTAAAAACAACAATCTTCTGTCCAGGTCCTTACTCTTTTTAGAACAGCTAAAAAGGCCAGAAATATTATGCCATATCTTCTTTAAACAATTATTAAAATTCCGTAAGCTGGAAATTAAGTTGTCGTAAAATTGCTGTTAAGACAGTATTAAGCAAAATAAAATGTGATGCAGGAAAAGGTTCTCGAAATAATATTTACCAAAAAAAGAAAATCTTTTTTAATTTTGTTATTGCAATATTTTACTTTTTTAACCAAAAATTAAAGTTTAGTTAGCATTGATTTAATAATGCTTTAAAAAATATTTTTTATAATCAATTAAACAAGTAAACAGGATATGCTTAAACGGCCTTACGACAATTGTTGCCTGGTATAAGTGTGAGGAATCTTTAAGGAAGAGGTGATTAACGCCAAAGATTTAATTCATAGCTTGCTGTACGAAAATATAATTCTCATCATTCCGATGACTCCGCGCAAGCGGCATGGATGTCTAAAAAGAATGAAAGTGGGGTGTTTAATATGTCAAGGAGAATTTTAAATTTCAGGCTTTTCGCATCTTTAATTTGTCTGGTTCTCCTTTTTTACTGCGTCTCTTTTTTTATTTCCTCCAATATCCTGGCTGCCGAGCAGAATCTCAAGCTGCAAATACTGGCCATTAATGATCTTCACGGGGCCCTGGAGTCAAGAACTTTAAACAACAAGCCTATTGGCGGCGCAGCGGTTTTAGCCGGCTATTTAGATAAGTGGGAGAATGAAGCTGCCGCGCAGGGGATTCACACCTTTCGGGTGCACGCCGGCGATGTGATTGGGGCAAGCCCTCCGATATCAGCCCTTCTGCAGGACGAACCGACCATGAACATTTTAGGCGTGGCCGGTTTTGTTTACGGATGCCCGGGCAACCATGAGTTTGATGAAGGGAGAGAGGAACTTTTGCGCTTGCAAAACGGAGGCGCTCACCCAAAAACGGAACCTTACACCGGCGTCTGGCCAGGCGCTGCGACACAATATCTTTGCGCCAACGTAGTGGATAAGCAAACTCAACAGCCTATTTTTCCCCCTTGCGCCGTCAGCGAAGTGGAAGGAGTTAAAGTAGGCTTTATTGGCGCTGACTTGGAAGAGACACCCACCATCGTCATGCCTTCCGGTGTAGCAACCCTCAGTTTTCTCGACGAAGCGCAGTCCATCAACAAATATGTGAACGAGCTCAAAGAGCAAGGTGTTGAAACTATTATTGTCCTCCTGCACCAGGGCGGCGCGGGCGACCGCCAGGGCGGGCCGATTTCGGGAGAAATAGTTGGCATAGTGAACGCTATAGACGACGAAGTGGATGTTGTTATCACCGGACACACCCACACCGGCTTCCGAGGAAACATCGGCGGCAAAATAGTCACGCAGGCATACTCCAACGGCACCGCTTTTGCTGATATTGATCTGACTGTTGACCGGACGACAAAAGACGTAGTTGAGAAAAGCGCCCAGATTGTCGATACTTACCACGACCCAGCTATCCCTGCTGATACCGCGGTGGAAGAACTGGTGAATTGTTATAAAGAACTGGCGGCTCCCATCAGCAATCAGGTAATCGGCACGGCTGCTTATGATTTGACAAAGGATCAGAATAACGCGGGAGAAAGCGCCCTGGGCAACTTGATTGCCGATGCCCAGAGATGGGAAATGGACAGCGAGCTTGCTTTCATGAATCCGGGCGGCATCAGAGCAAATCTTGAGGCGGGTGAAGTAACCTGGGGAGAACTGTACACCGTCCAACCCTTTAACAACACCCTGGTAAAAATGAATCTTACCGGGGCCCAAATCGAGACGCTGCTGGAACAGCAATGGAAAGACCAGCCCTACCCCCGAGTTTTACAGATTTCAGGTCTAAACTATACCTGGGATCCCGCCCAACCGGCCGGCGAACGGGTGGACCCCGCCAAAATCCTGGTCAATGATCAGCCCATTGAAACAGAAAAGACTTATAGCGTGACGGTAAACAGCTTCCTGGCTGACGGAGGCGATAATTTCACCGTCCTGAAAGAAGGCGCTGAACGGGAAAACGGTCCGGTAGATTTGGATGCCCTGGTCGAGTATGTCCAACAGCTGGACCAGCCCTTTGGCTCCTCTATCGAAGGAAGAATCAGTATCCCCCTGGATATATTTGTTCAGGTCACAGATTTGCACATCAGTAATTTTACCGATGCCCAAAAAACTTTTCAGGCGAAATATGATCCCCTGGCATATGCCCCGGTATTTGTTGAAGAAATGAAAGCCCTGCGACCTTCCTTTATCGTAGCCACAGGTGACCTGGTGGCAAAGGCCGAAACGAAATCTCTGGCAAAGGGCATGGAGTGGTTTGATCTCTATCTGAATAACATTGTCAATCCCGTTACCTCGGAAGGAATAACCTTTTATCAAGTACCCGGCAACCACGATGTGGGCGGAATAAAGTACTATAAAAAACCTGAGGACATTCCTGAAAATCTCAAAGAATACTATGGAGACGGGCTCTTTACTAAAAAGACAGGGTTTCCGACATTCTATTCATTTGACCAGAATGATTATCACTATATTGTTCTAGATCCCCTGGAATTGGACAGAACCGTCAATCTCCCCGAAGAGCAGTTAAACTGGTTAAAAAACGACCTTGAAGCAAATAAGGAGAAAAATATCATTTTGTTCTTCCACCAGCCTTCTTCCAACTGGGAAGACTGGGCGGAGGTAAGTGATATCCTGGACGGCTATAAAATAAAAATGATGCTTGCCGGGCACTGGCATACCGACGAAGCTGTGGATAACGGTTTTCCCGAACAGGCCACAAGTTCGTTCAGCGGCTGCTGGTGGCGGGAAACCGTGGGCAAGGACGGAACCTCCATAGGCTACCGCCTGGTTTATCCCCTGGCCGGTGAAGTACGTCATTTTTATAAGGAACTGGGAGCCAATCAGCAGATTAACATCACTTCGCCTGTGGATATTGCCATTGACGGAGATACGTCATTCAATGTGCAGGCCTATGACGCCCTGCAGCCGGTAAAAGAACTGTTCTACCGGATTGACGGATCTGCCTGGCAGCCGATGTATATGGAAAAGGTAGGAGTTTGGTACGACGGGAAAGCAGCCCTGAATATCACTCCCGATAATAATTATCATAAAATCGAAGTTGGCTATGAAGCCGCCGATGGAACAGTATTCAGCAAGGCGCAATGGTACAAGTTCGCTGATGATAAGACAGTAACCATTCAAGAGATCTATGATCATTTTGATAAATTCCATGGGCGCTATGCTACCGTCAGGGCTACGGTTACGGCTGCCTTTGTGGACGGGCAAATGCCGGTTCTGCAGGATGAAACAGCCGGTATTACCGTGTGGGCCGGTGAATGTGCGGGCAGACCCGCTTTCTACGATGGGCAGGGGCTTATCTTGAGAGGGAAGGTAGCCACCGACGGTAATGGATTGCAGCAGATGCATTTAAATGACGCGGAAAATGTCCAGATTACAGGCACGCCCTGGCTGCCGACGCCGAAAGCCCTTGAAATACAGGCCGTAGGCTCATATCTTTACCAGTTTGTCAAGGTGGAAAACGTCAAAGTGACAGAAGCGTCGGAATACGAATTTTATGTGGAAGACGGCCTGGGTCAAAAACTGCTCATTTATACCGGAGATGTCAGACCCGCTTACAACCCCCTTGACAACCTGAAAATAGGAGACATTATAAATGTTTCCGGTATAGCCTGGTCCTATTTGGGAGAGGCCGAAATCTGCCCCCGCTTTCCGGAAGACATTGTTACAGTCACTCAAGCCGGAGAGCCGGCGCAGGAAACAGCCATAATAGACTGGCTGGGGATTTACGATGACCAGCAGAAAGCGTACCAGGGGCCTTTAAAAGCAGGAAAGAGTTATTATCTGGTATGTAAACCGAAAAAGAATACCGCCGGAAGCATAAGCGCACTATCAATTCTGGAAGTTCTTAATATCGACCAACCCCAATTTTTAAACGCCGCCCGCCTGTCAGTGACGGAAAACCCGTCTGAATTCGCAGCCCTCTACCAGCCGGCGGCGAGCGGTAATTTTACATTGAAATGTTTTTTATGGAACGGCTGGAGCAACAGTGTCACCTGGAGTTCGCTGGCTGAACCGAAGGAAATTGATATCACAGTATCTCCATAGATAGAACTGTATGTATCTTAGCTGTCTCACCATTGATGACAAAAACCGCTTGCCGGATACCAAACCGGCAAGCGGTTTTTTTATTGACACTGTTTGACTAAGTACACCAAGGTCATTCAACACTATTTAATAACATTGTCAATTGTTCTTTAAATCCAATCAAAAACTTTTCTAAAGAATCTAATGTTACTACAAAATCGAAACCCCTATTGTAACCATGCGACTCTCCCTCAGTCAACTCAGCCATCATAACCCATAATTCGATATTTATTTGGTTGTCTTCATATGTTTCATAAAAGTGCAGAGAAAAGTAATTTTCTATTGGACCCCATGATAAACGCACTATTTCTTTCTTATTTGACTTCAGACTGATTGCTGACTCTATTCGTTTTATCAAGAGGTTGATATCTTCCACAGAAAATGTCGCGCCACTCTGTTTTGAGTATGAATACTCTTCACTATCTTCAATTCGAAGAATAAATTCAAAAGGAATCCAGTTTTCAAAATACGGCCTTTCTTTTTTTACATCAAATCGTTGATTTTTAATTAAATTAAGTTCTAATACGACATTTTCTTCTCTGTTAATTAGTATTGGCATGCGCTCGCCTCCTATAATTGTGGACTGAAAAATAACATCATCAATACCGAAAACAACACCATTAGCAAGCACGATTTCTTGCATTTTTAGGCAGCCGACTCAAAGAATGAGCTAACTGTTCCAGTCTCTAATACTCTTCATTATCAGCGCCTTGTACAATATTAAGATTACCTATTAATAACTGAATCTTCGGAAAAACATTTTCAATGAAACTTCCGTTATTGCTTTCTCGAATAATAAATCGTCCAAATTCACGTAATTGTAACTCAAAAGAATAATCTACAGGTTCTTTATTTTTATCTACCACTATACAAACAAAAAGCTCACTCTTTGTTAATGCTGTCATTTCCTCGAATTCATTATTATTTTGAAGCTCAAACCAGTATAACGGCATTTCGTCCCTATACCCAATACCTGGTGATATATATCCTGTGGTTATTTTTTTAATTCTTTCTTTTATAAAATTACTTGTCTTTGATGGAAAATAATTATTTACCCAATAGTCAGGATACATAAATAAGATTACATCATTATCCTTTTTAAAACAATTTAAAATTTGCATTATCTTTTGATACTCTGATCTACGTATATATTCTATTTTGTAAGCATTCACTTCTTTATTCATTACTAAATTCATCATTCTATCTCCTCTAAGCCCTCCAACCATACATTTCAGGAAACCATTCATGGATTGCATAATACGGTATGTTGCCATTTGCATCGCATTCTTCAAAATGCAATGGTTCATATTTACCTGTCTTTGTACCATTTGGCAATTTTATAGGTTGATTAATATGAATCTCGCCAACTTTTTTTCCTAAATTATTGTACACATCATATATTTGCATTTCTGCATCAATATCCCCAGGTCTAGAGTTACCACTCTTAGTATATCCTTTTCTGTTTAGGAAATTATCTAAGTTACCTGAATTTCTTCTCCATCCCATCTTCCCTGTTCTATTTATTACTCCGCTAGGACCATTCACTAAGCCGTCTAGCTTTTGAGAATCAGCCCTTAAAATACCTCTAGAACGATCGGCCATTTTCGTAGAGACAAAAGATATTCCAGTCATTACCGCTGCTTCTGCCAGTTCTGATACTGCAGCAGCGCCAAATACAACCCCGCCTACACCTGTCTCAGAAGTTGCCAGAGCCATTGCTCCAGTTAATCCTGCAGTATCCAGTGCCCTAAGAGCTTCAGCTGCACTTCCCGCTGCGCCAACTGTATAAGCAGCAGTAAACACTGCATCCGTAAATGTTTTAGCCCGCATAAAGCAATAATCATCTTCTGCTGGGGTCACGTGCAAAATCCATTGGGCAACCCCGAAACACACATTATCATCAAGACCGAAAATAACACCATTAGCAAGCATTAGTTTTTCGTCATCAGTTAATGAAAGAGGATCAATACCAACTTTGTTATAAAATATATTTAAAAGCTGATTCTTTTTATTATTAATTGCTTGTTGAATATCATTGACCAGACCCATAGAGTTAACTGATTGTGTTGCTATTACATTGGCATCTAGAGAAGCAGCCGCTGCTCCTCCACCTTGACCTGGGGCATAAGCGTAATAATTATCTGTATCTATCCAAGTACTTCCAATAAGGGCATATTGTCTCCATTGATATTTGCCGTTTTGTTTAGCTATTGCATATATGACACCAGTATTTTCACCAGCATTTCCTCCAATATCTGATAGATATATTTCTGCGTCATCAATAGTGAAACGGTACCAATTATGGGCTGTTATACGTATAGGATCCCAAAGAGATTGCCAATTGGGACTATCTGACCACATATTCCAAATAAAAACATCAAACTCACATTTTGATATGTCGTTTGGCAGTGAAATACTATAAGTTATAGTTCTGCTTTCTTTCGGAGCAAGTTTCATCTGAAAATAGCCTAATTCCTGGGGACATTTATTATTTAAAAGCTGAAAAATTGGTAATACATCTTGTGATACAGATTGATTATTTGTTATTTTTATTTTTGCTGTAAGTATTACGTTCGGCTCTAGATAAGGAGGTGTAAATTCTGCTACAACAGAAATACTATTTGAGAGTGTTGTTATTTCTGATTCAGAATCTGCTTGTCTGGAATTAAACTTTTCAATATTATCCCAAATAGAGTTAGTTGCGGAAGTAGTTGAATCAATTTCAGGAGCATTAATGTTAATACTGCTTGAAGCTACTTCCAGCATGCTTACTACTGAGGAAAGCGGTACTAAACTTGTTTCTTTTAAACTGGAACCTTCCCATACAAACACGCTAACCTTGTATCCTTCTACGTTATGAGGCAGCAGAAATCCACCACCTAATTTGTCTGTTCCCTCTGCCGGCAGTTGGGAACCAATCGTTACAAAGTCTTTGAGTGCCCTATCCGGGCCAAACAATGCTACAGAAACCAATATATTCTGCTTATTTGTGATGTTATTGTTAGTTATGTTAACTGCTGCTTCAAATTGAGCATCCGGAACTAAAATGGTTGCATTAGGAATTTTATTAATCATGAAGCTGACCGTTTTCGTCACCGGTACTGTCGAAGACGGCGCTGCCAGTGTGATAGGTATGACCTGGCTTGAGGATATATAGTCAAACGTAGTGGTTCCTGGAATTGCTATATTTTCTCCGCAAACGATTACCTGGTAGGTCCCCTGCACTAAACTCTTCAGTTTGAAGCTATATATAAAATTACCGCTATTATCGCATGTAAGCTGACCAATATTCTCTATGTTCTGCTTCGGGTTGAAAACTTCTATTGCCAACTGCTTGCCTACTCCCGATGCTATCCGGCCATTAATTATTACGATTTTTGTTGACGTTTCTAACAATGCTGTTAATACTGGAACGGTGACATTTGTGACAGTCAACCTGGCACTAGTGCTTTCGTAATCATAACCCCTAAACTTCAGATAGTATGATATGTTGGCTTGTAGCTCATATTGCAATAAGGAGAAATAATTTCCTGCCGAATCGTCATCATATGCGATCATATTTGTCAGATTCTGGTCGGTATAAAGTTCAAGATACGTATCGTCCGAATTACCCGTTCCTGCATAAGGTCCTGTGTAGAATTTATATAAACCTTGCACAGCAGGAGTAAATCTGAATATGTTATATTCTTGAAAAGCAACCTGCGTGTCTATCGGGGTATCCAAATAAATGGTCTGTATTGGCACTACTTTTGAGACAGTCAGCCTTGCATGTACTGCTATATTCGAGTTGTAAGGACGCAGTTTAATGTAATAGGTAGTTCCGCCTGTTAAAGATTTACTTATCTTTGAGAAGAGGTTTCCGGCAGAATCGTCATCATATGCGATTCTGTTGGTTAAAGCTGAATCTGTATACAATTCAAGGTATGTATCGTTTGAACCGCCTGTCCCGGCATAAGGACCTGTAAACATATTGTATGTCCCAGAACTGGACGGCGTGAATTGGTAGATCTTCTGAGAACCAGTCGCCAAATTAACATCAATAGGGGTATTCAAGTAAATAACTTGTGCTGACTGGATAGTTGTCGAATCAGAGCTTTCGTAAACGCTACCGCTTACACTACCTTGTAATTTGCAGATATATTCATCAATAGCTTCTTGATAGCTGTATTCCAACTTCATAAAATCTTCTGATTTTGTAGCATAATAGGAGTTTATTTGAACCTGTGCTTCTGCTGCCATTTCTTTGTTTTTAGATAAGGTGTTTAGGTCGTCTGGAAGAACGCGTACCTTATTTTCGGCAATTATTAATCCGTTCAGCTTCTCTTCGATACTTTTTGCTAACATAGTATCACTATTTTTATTCGCCATTTCGTACATATTTCTTAGTTTATTCTTATATTCGGCAAATTGGACATCCTTTTTTACAATTTCAAATGGTATGTCCGGATTTGGTGTAGGCTGCGGTGTAGGCTGCGGTGTGGGAGTGATTGAAGAATCGGTCAATCCCAATGCATTTGCCACATTTACGAGACCATTGCCATAAATGTTTTTAGCTCCTAATGGTGTTGCGGTTTGATATAGCTTCTCTTTCACCTGTCCATTTGACCATTTCTTGTTTTTCGACCAGAAAACAGCAACTGCACCCGTTACGTGTGGTGTTGCCATTGAGGTTCCCGACATAACGCCATATCCTCCGTCTGAGGTGGTACTGATAACATCTGAACCGGGCGCTACAAGATCTATTTCATTTCCTGTGCTCGAATAGCTCGCACTCTGAAGTGACTGGTCGACAGCCCCTACAGACAGCACCTCGGGATAACGCGCCGGGTAAACTTCTGTCTCCTCGCCAGCACCATTATTTCCTGCCGCGGCCACTATTAATACTCCACGGTTAGTCGCTTCTTTTATCATATCATGCAAAGCCATGCTATCCTCTATTCCGCCAAAACTCATATTAATAATATCAATCTTGTTATCAATGGCCCACTCTATACCGTCAATTACCTGGCTGTAAGTTCCACAACCGTTTTGGTCGAGGACTTTAACGGCATATATTTCAGCCTTCGGAGAAACACCAACAACTCCTATTCTGTTATTCACCGCAGCAATTATCCCTGTCACATGGGTTCCATGTCCGTTATCATCAGAATAGCTTACAGTATTTGCAACAAATGATATACCCCCTTTGACTTTCAGGTCAGGATGCTTTGTGCAGCCGGTGTCCAGCACTGCTATATTTACATTGTTTCCATTGTAATTCTCTTCTAACGTCAGGTCGGCCTTTATTGCATGAATTCCCCAAGGAATAGTTTCCGTATCTTTTTTCATTTTTTTGACAATATCATGTTCCTTTTGGACTGGCCCTGTAGCATCGGTGTTCGGTTAAGTCCTATTAATCCCATTAGCAACCATCATTAACACTTAATCCCTGGTAATTAACCCGATAAAATATCGTAATTGCTCCTTGACAAGCAGGACGATACCCTCCATATGTGGAATTATCCTCCAGATGATACCATGTTGGTGGGGGATTTAAATTGGTTCCACTACCCGGCAATCTCGATCCACGAGAGGTCGAAAAGACACTAAACAAGATGTTCTCCCCGGACTGGCTGAGAGAAGCAGCAAAGAGAGTCAAGTACATACAGCGGGAGCGAAAGGTCGATCCGGTGATCCTGTTCTGGATCCTTGTACTCGGCTTCGGGGTCGGGGTGCAGCGCACCATCGCCTCCTTGAGAAGGGCCTACGAGACAGCATCGGCGGAATCGATCGTCGCCTCTGCCTTCTATGATCGCTTTACCGAGGGCCTTGTTAAGTTTCTCAAGGAGTGCTTGGCACACGGCATTGCAGATCTCGCCAGTTGCGGCAGCCTGACACTGTCAGAAAAACTTCAGGGGTTCAAGGACCTGGTTGTCAACGACGGCACGATCATCAAGCTGCATGATACATTGGCTGAAAGGTTCCCGGGGACGAGACACAAGGCGGAACTAAAGATCAGCCTTGCCATCGGGCTCACCGGCAACACCAAGAGCATCGGGATCTTTGCCGGCAAGACCAACGACCTCCAGACTATCCGTATCGGTCCCTGGGTAAGGGATCATATCCTGCTGTTCGACCTGGGCTATTTTAAATATGAGATGTTCAGCAGGATCAGGAAGAACGGAGGACACTTTGTCAGCCGGTTAAAAAGCGGCGCAAACCCAAAGATCGTCTCTGTGCTTCGCTCCTACCGGGGCAACGCCATCGACCTAACCGGCAAGAAGCTGAAAGATGTCCTCCCCCGTTTGAAGCGGGAAGTGATCGATTGCCTGGTGGAGGTCGAGTTCAAGGCCAGCGCCTCCAGAACCAAGAAAACGGAAGGGGACTCTTTCGAGGTCTACCGTCCCAGAAGCGGCGCATCCAAGACAAGAGAGACATTCCGTCTGGTCGGAACGTTCGACGAGGAGGCTCAGGAGTATCACCTCTACATCACCGATATCATGCCGGAACAGCTCTCGGCGGAAGACACGGCGCTGCTCTACCGGGCTCGCTGGAGCGTCGAGCTTGTTTTCAAGGAACTGAAGCGCCTGTACCAGTTGGACGTGATCACCAGCGAAAATCCTATTGTCGTAGAATCATTGGTGCTGGTGGCCATGCTCACCCTGGTGGTCAGCCACCGGGTGCTGAACCATGTGCGGCTTCTCTTCCCGGAGAAGAGCGAGCGTTTCACCCCCTTGCGCTGGGCGGAAACCTTCTATACATCAGCGAACAAGCTGTTGGACAAAGTACTCGAATATGCGGGAATTGACATGACTGCCTATATGATTTTGATGTTCTATGCTGGTGAGGGTGTTGACCCCAATGTGAACAGAAAACGCCTGTTGTCACCCTGGGTAAAAGCAGTCAATTCCCAGTTAAAAGGTTCTACTATTTGATATATTTGGTAAACCGATCACCAATGGGCCCTGTAGAAGCTATTTTTACTATGGAATCAGCCTCCACAAATAGAACATCGCTGTCATTTTTCAAATCCTGAACTTCATTTGAATTCAATTTTGCTGCCAATAAATTTATCTTCTTAAATTTCTTTATAACCTTTGCATTCAAAGATTTTCTAGTTAAAAATTTTTCTCTGTCGACATTTTCTTTGAAACGTATCAAATATTGCTTTTCCTCGCTTCCGGCAAATGCGGTATTCGTAGCATTTATTAACAGGAAAGTTATACATAAAACAGCAATAATCCCATGAAAGAATAATTTCATATATACCGACCCCCGTTAAATTTTATTTTTGTTGCATTGCAGCATTATATAAGCAATTAATTAATCACTTTATCACCGGCAAAGAAGTATATAATTTTAAAAGCTCTCACTCATTGAAAAATGTCTTAGATTTGCCCCTAATTTAAATATGATTGCATTTCCTCATAGATTGAATATTACTTCTCAATCATTGCTTAAGCAGCCTTAATGTATAAGATATTTTCAATATGTGGTTTGCGTAGGCAAACTTAGGGTGATATTGTAGCACATTCCCCCGTTCGTATTTACCTCACGAACCACTTTTTAATTAATTATGCCTATTGAACTCACCCCCTTTTACTATAGGAAATAGACCTCTATAAGCTTTTCACACTACGTCATTACTGCCTGATAATCATGGCCCCATCCCTAGCGAAATTAAAACTATAGGTGGGCTTTAAAAATGTTTTCAACACTATCAACAATTTCAGTATGCCGAACTATTTTGCTGTGGCTTCCGCCCTGGCCATAACTCTGGGAATAATTGCAGGTATTGGTTTAATTGGCTCCCACTTCGTCACCAGGGGTAAAAAATACGACGTAATCGGCGGCAAGAGCTCGCAACCGGTCTTTATATCCCTGGGGCGCTATTCCCGCCCCCTGTTAACCTTCACCATCCTCTTTGTTTTCTTTTTTCCCCTCGCCCCCCTTTTTGCCGTCGCCGTGATATTGCAATTATCTCAACATTAATAAAAACTTCTTGCCGGCTAACAATCCGGCAGGAAGTTTTTTTATTAAACAATTAGCCAATTTGTAATAATTCCCCGGTTCGGCTTGTGATTACCGGCAGGATTCTTAAGGTTAAAATTTGCTCAGCATCCTGGCAATCAATGAAGCCGCCTCAGCGCGGGTGGCGTTGTCATTGGGGGCAAAAACATTCCCCGGTTTTCCTGTGGCGATGCCCTGTTCCACAGCAATGGCGATGTCGTTCGCTGCCCAGTCTGGAATTTCTGCCGCGTCGCTGAAGCTCAATGTTCCTGATTTCGCTGCGCCGTCACCCAGGCCCAGGGCGCGCACGATAATAATTACAATCTCCAAACGTGTGATCGGCTGGTTTGCCCGGAAGGAATTGTCTTCATAGCCGCCGATGACGCCTTTATCCACCGCCGTAAAGATGTATCCCCTGGCCCAGTCCGGGATTTCCGCCGCATCAGAAAAAGCGGGATTGCCCGCTTTTTCCTCCCAGCCCAGAGCCCTGCCCAGGATTGCAACAAATTCAGCTCTGGTAATGCTGCTGTCCGGCTTAAAACTGCCGTCGGGATAACCTGTTATGATGCCTTTTTCACCAAGTTCCGTAATGACATTGAACGCCCAGTAGGTTGAAGGCACGTCAGTATATTCTGTCTTTACGGCAGCAGCCGGCGCTTCGGTTTTTTTAAGGGTGGTGAAGCTCCAGTTAATACTTTTGTTATGATAGCCGGAGCAGCCGGACCCGCTATTTGCCAGAACGGCTTCAGGAATGGTAACGGTGTATTTGGTATTGTACTCAAAAGCGTCATGTGACAGGGTCAGTTTTGTCCCGCTTAGAACAGCTGCGACATTGCCGACCTTGTTTCCGTGCTCGTCAGTGATAGTGATGCCGTTTAATGAGGTTGCGGATGCTTTGCTCACGGCAATTTCAAATACCACACTTACTTCGGCGTCCAGCGCCACATCAGAGGCTCCCGACTGCGGAAGGTAACTGGCAGCCGCGGGTTGTTTGCAGGGGCTTGCGCTGCCGCCTCCTCCACCGCTGCTGCCGCTTACAACGGTAAAAGCAGCCCTGCCGGCGCTTCCGCCGCCTGCCGCGTCCACGGTCCAGGTACCGGTGGGAGCGCTCGCCGGCACATTAAACAGGAAGGTATAGCCGCCGCCGGCGCCTGCCGTGGCCTGATCAACAAAAGCCGCACTGCCGTTTGGATCCTTTATTGTAATGCCTACCGGAACGTTGCCCTGCGGTACCGTTCCGCTAATCGTCACGACGCCGCCCGGCTTAACACTGGCCGGAGATACGTTGACTACCCCGTCAGCGGCTCCCACTTTAAAGGTTTCGCTGGCTGCGCAGCCGCCGCCGGCCGCCTGCGCCTGCCAGTAACCGTAAGAGGCATTGCCGGGAAGGGTGAAGGATATTACGAAAGAACCATCTGAATCAGTCTTAGTTTCTTCTGCGAAAATAACTGCTGCGGAAGGATCTTTTACGGTTATGCCGATGGGCGTTCCGGCTGCCCCGTCGCCGCTGAAAGAGCCTCTAATTTCAACTTCTCCACCCGGCATGGCGGTGTCAGGCACACTGAGGTTCAGCGTGCCGGCAGCCAGAGCCGCACCGCAGAAGAGCAGCAGGGCAAGCGATAAAACCAGGCTGACCAGCGCAGGCCTGCGTATTTTGGAATGGCTCATTAGCTTTCCTCCTTTTTGCGTCAAAGGCTTAATGATGCCTAAGTATATAGACACTTCCATACAAGAAGCGCCTGCTTTCTTAAAAATACCTGAAAGCAGGAATGAGAAGGAGCGGACGAACCGCTCCTTCTGTTATTCTAACTAGTTAACGGTTATTGAAGACTCAACGGGATCGGCCAGGGATTGCCAGGCTGCATTGTTGGACCATCCGTTCCAGTACAGTCCCTTTAAATTATAATTTCCGCTGCTAGCAGGCTGAAAAAGGACAGAATACCCGGTATCCTGGCCCCCGGCCACCTGCAGATTGGCTGCGTTAAGGAAAACAGGCTGGGAGCCGTACAGAGCCTCAACAATCGCCAATCCGGACAGACTGCCGTCAGAGTTTTTCCTGGCCGTCCATTTAAGGTAGTATTGTTTTCCGTGGGTTAGTGCGCCGCCGACAGGGTTCTGGTTTCCATCCAGCACGGACAGACTGCTGATCGTGGCGCCGGCGGCAGCGACGCCGATATTCAAGGAAATCCTGCCGCTGTCTGAATAGCCGTCCCTTGAAACAAATACGCTGTAGTCCCCGGCATCCTTAAAGGTATAGCCCGCCTTGCCGCTGCCGTCGGTGGTCAGGGTGGCCAGGGTGTTGTTTACGCCTTTCTTGACCGTAATCTTGGCGTCGGCCACTGCCAGCCCCATGGAAGTAGCTGTAAACTGTGTGGGCAGTCCCGCAACAGCGCCGGAGCGCTGTAGCGCCAGGGGCTTGTCCAAGTTTAAAAGCTGGGCGATCTTACGGGCAATATCAGTATTGTCAATGGTTCCATTGAACAGCTCCGCTCCGGGTCCTTCGGCCATAACCGGCACCATGGCGGCGGTGTGGTCCATGCTGCTCCAGGAGTAATCATTTGGTCCGTTGTAGGTGAGTCCGCCACACTCGTGGTCGGCAGTGACAATAATCAGTGTGTCGGGATGGGCCGCCTGGAAGTCCAGGGCGGCTTCAACAGCATCATCGAAGGCCAGGGTTTCGCCTATGTTGTTCTCAAAATCGTTGGCGTGGCTGGCCCAGTCAATCTGGCCGCCTTCAACCATAAGGAAGAAGCCGTCACTGTCATTAGCCAGGACCTCCAGGGCTTTGCCGGTCATGTCAACCAGGTGCGGCTCAGGGCAGTCCGCCGGGCGGTCGGCTTCCTGGGTCAAGCCGTTATTGGGATGGAACAGTCCCAGCAGTTTATCGCATGTCGCCGCGCTCACACCGCTGAGGTCGCCGGCATTGCCTGCATACTGGTACCCTTGGGCGGTAAACTCACCGAGCAAGTCCCTGGTGTCGTTGGCATCGTCATGCTTTTTGCCTGTTCTGTCGTAATATGCGGCCCGGTCGTCAAAGTTTTCCTGACCGCCGCCCATGAGCACTTCGATAGGATTGCCCTTGGCGGCAAAGTTATCAAAGTACTGCGCTGTGATCTTGTTGAACTGGTTGCGGTGAGGCACGTGGCTGGCGAACCCGGCCGGGGTGGCGTGGGCGATCTGGACGGTGGTTACCAGGCCGGTGGCCAGCCCTTTATCCTCGGCCAATTCCAGGATTGTCGGCACGGAAGTCCCGTCAGGCAGCAGGCCAAGCACGTTATTGTTGATTTTATAGCCTGAAGCCATAGCCGTAGCCGCTGAAGATGAATCGGTTATATCCGCATTGGCGGAACTAGTTGTCATTCTGCCCGCGGCATCGTTTACATCGTCTATGTTCAAATACCCGCCTGCTGCGTCCCGGGCAGCCTTTACATGCTCGAAGCCCATGCCGTCGCCGATAAGCAGGATGACGTTCTTTGGCACTGATTCATCCTTTAAAACACCGAACTGGTCAATTATATACGGCTCCGCATTATACTTGCTTTGATCTATCTCGTAAGAGACGACGGTCAGCCTATCGCCATCTACGGTGATGCCTTCAAAGTTCTGGATCTGGCTGCGTACGGGCCGTCCCGGATTACTTGGATCGGGACCGTAGACAGCGGCATGATGTTCATCCGCCACCTCAAAGAGATCGAAGTAGCCGGAGTCGATCGTCTTATTCCTATAGTATACCTTTGCTCCGGCGGTATTTGGAATTAAGTAAATTGTACCGTCGGGATTCACAGTATACTCGATTTTTTGGCCGTTCAATGTCTCCGTAATCTTATCTGCAGGCGCCGCAGTACCGTCGCTTTTTATAGGTTTGCTGCGCGCATAGATATGGTCGTGGCCCTGAAGAACAAGGTCGATTCCCAGATCTGACATAATAGGCGCAACAAGTGTCCTGACGCCGTTCGGGCCCATAATATCGTTATCGGTAGCATGGTTGGAGGTGGTGTAAGGCCCCTTGTGCAGAACTGCGATAATCCATTTGGCCCCTGCGTCTCTTGCCTCCTGGACGTCATCCCTCAGCCATTGGATTTGAGCGGGAGTAAAATCGGCGTATTCGGCGGAATCCTCATTTGTGTTGAGCACGATGAAGTGAGCGTTGCAATAGTCATAGGAGTAATAGGCGCCGCTGGTGGCAGCCGAGCCTTCAGCCGGATTTACGTCAAAATGATCCATGAAGGCATTGTCCTGTTCATCATGGTTACCGGAGGCAGGAACAATAGTAGTATTTAAGAGGCTTTCCTGCGCATGTCCGAGCAGCCAATTCCATTGTTCCTCGTTGCTTCCGGTATCAACGATGTCACCATTGTGAACTAGAAACTCAGCATTGGCGACAGTGTCGAGAGACTTGGCGATTGTTTCTGACGAAAGAACCGCCTCTCCTTCATTCTTGGCCTGCGTGTCTGCAAGATCGATGAAGGTAAAGGCGCCGCTTTTGGGAGCTGTCTGGAAGGCGCCGGCGTCGCTCCAAAGGTCCAGGGCGGCGTCACCCACACGGAAGTAGTATGACGTATCCTTCTTCAGGCCGTCAGCTTCAGCCTTGTGGAGAAGTTCTGCAGGGGAATTCGTAGAGATGGCGTATTCGCCGGTAAATTCAACAGCATTGCTGAAATCAGGGGCTGAGCCGGTATTCTCAACAACCTGCAGATCGCTGTTGGCGGAGGCAAAAGTGGTGTACCACGTGAATCCCTTCGAAGCGGCAGTATCCCCGTTGAAGGTCACGGTTACCTTGCTGACCTCGCCAACCGGAGCGTTGGGATCCGGAATGACGGGCTGCTCATCT
Organism: Desulfotomaculum sp.; assembly: GCA_003513005.1. Taxonomy (NCBI): domain Bacteria; kingdom Bacillati; phylum Bacillota; class Clostridia; order Eubacteriales; family Desulfotomaculaceae; genus Desulfotomaculum; species Desulfotomaculum sp. The sequence goes on along the minus strand of DOTD01000055.1, from coordinate 28,264 downwards.
GGTAATTCTCCCGTTACTCCCTGGATAGACATTTCAAACCAGAGGTCGGAGCTTTGTCCGTCGTCCTGATGGACTTCGGCAGCAATTGTATTCAAGCCTTCGTTAAGCGCAGAGACGGGAATCTGGAAAGTTTCTTCCTTGGGTTTGAACTTAGCGGAAGTGTTGTAGTTAACTTCCACCCCTTCGTCAATCCCGCGGCGGAAAGCTTCCGCGCCGTTAAAATAAACGACCGCTCCGTCGTCAACGTGAATATATACTTCCAGCGCTGAATAATCGCCGAGGCTGCCAACGTCGGCAGTGGTGCGGAAATAGGTGGTCATGTTTTTATTGTCGGGATCGGCGCCGTAGCCTACTTCAGTAGCCAGGGGGAGCGTGGGGTCTGTTTCGGAGAACTCGTCACCGAATCCAAGCGGCGCCTCCCCCTTTTCCCAGGTAGAATCATCGTAATATACATCGCGCCAAACAGTCCCGAGGTCAACACCGTTATCCAGGTATTTCCATTCGGCATTCCTGGCCAGTATAGTATTGTTGTCTTCTGCGGCAAATGCATAGCCTGGTACCATAAGCATGCTTAAAAGCATACAAATCAGAAGAGTTACGGACAAAGTCCTTCTTGCTTTTTTCATATTTCTCCTCCTTCATGCTGATGTATACTGATATCTCCATTCTACCGGTCTCCCTTTTCAAGGTAACAAAGCCGGTCCACCGCTTCAACATAAGCTTCATCGCGCATGGCGCCTGGAATTTAGTCTGGACACCATATAAAGGATTAACCTACTTCTCACCTCCCAATTTTTTAAACATTGCTTTCAATAATTTCCATGTTATAAGTTATAATATAAAACCTTTAAATTTTGTTTAAGATACGGTACTGCCCATGTTAACATTTTGTTAAAATAAGGTTAAAGGGAATTATTTGAGGCGCGCAGGATAGTTAGATTAAAGCCGGCCGAGGAATCCCGATGATAAAAGAATAGCGCCCCAATCAAGGATACCCAGCGGCTGCGTCCTGAGCGCCGCTCTCAATCCCGGAATGTAAACCGCTCCCAGCAATAGACCGCTGGATATGGCCACTGCAGGCGGCAGGTATCTATTTTGGCCTGATATTACATCTTGATCTGTTTTATTCCTCGAACGACAGTCAAAAACATGGAACATCTGGCTGGCCACCAGGTTGGCGAAAGCTATGGTTTTTGCTTTTGGCAGATTGCCGGGATTGAGCAGGTAAGCGCCGGTAAATAACCCCAGGGTGGTTGTCCCGATCCCCAGACCCCGGGTAATAATCTTCCGGCCCAGTCCTTCGCCGAATATGCTCTCGTCCGGCTGGCTGGGAGGAAAATTCATCCCTTTGGGATTCGGCGGTTCCATTCCCAGCGCCAGAGCAGGTATTCCCTCGGTGACCAGATTAATCCACAGGATATGTCCCGGTTCCAAAGGTATCGGCAGATTCAACAGGGCGGCGGAAGAAACAGCCGCAATCTCACCCAGGTTGCCGGCCAGCACGTAGCGTATAAATTTCCGGATATTGGATTTGATAGCCCTGCCCTCTTCAACAGCCGCGACGATTGTGGTAAAAGAATCATCCGTCAGGGTAATGCAGGATGCCTCACGGGTAACGTCAGTACCCGCCTTCCCCATCGCTATTCCAATATCCGCCTCTTTAACCGCCGGGGCGTCATTTACCCCGTCGCCGGTCATGACCACCACATAACCTTTTTTCTTAAACGCCCTCACGACTTTGAGCTTCTGCAGCGGGGAGGCGCGATAGATTACGTCAATCCGATCAATCTGCTCCTCCAGTTGATTTTGGTTCATTTCCTCGATTTCTTTGCCGCTGATTACCTTTCCGTCATTCAAGATGGCCAGCTTTTTTGCAACGGCTACAGCAGTGTTGTGGTGGTCGCCAGTAATCATGTTTACTTTGATTCCAGCCTGTTGACATTTAGCTACCGCGGCCTGCACTTCAGGCCGCGGGGGATCAATCATCCCCAGCAGCCCTGCAAAAGTAAGCCCGTGGAACAACTCATCTTCATCATAAGGCGTATCTTTTTTCACTAAATATTTGAAAGCGACCGCCACCACACGCAGAGCATCCCGGGTCATTTTCTCATTGGCTATCGCTATTTCATTTCTCTGCTTAAGGTCAAGAAACATTTCCGACTCTCCGGAACAGGCGCTGCCGCACAGCAGCAGCACCTCATCGGGCGCTCCTTTTACAAAAACCAGCCTATCCTGATCTTCTTTCTCCACTACTACGGCCATCAGTCGTTTCAGCGGATCAAAAGGGACCTCCTGAATCCGGCGGCAGCGCAGCCCGTTTTGATAAATACCCGCCTTGGCCGCTGCAACCAGCATCGCCCCCTCCGTCGGATCTCCCTGGATCTCCCATGAATTAACGGCGCTATTCTGGTACAGGCCGGCATTATTACACAATACACAACCCACAAGGGTTCTTCCTAACGCCCCGTTTTCACCCGGGTTTACTTTCTTCCCCTCCTGCCAGAAAAAACCTTGAGGCAAAAACCCTGTACCGTCTACTTCATAAAAAGAACGGCCGGTGTAGACAGAGGTCACTGTCATTTCGTTAGTAGTCAGGGTACCTGTTTTGTCTGAACAGATAACCGTGGCATAGGCAAGAGTTTCGACAGCGGGCAGTCTTTTTACGATGGCGTTGCGCTTAACCATCCGCTGGACTCCAAAGGCCATGGCGATCGTCACTATTGCCGGCAGTCCCTCCGGAATCGCCCCCACCGCCAGGGCTGGTCCGATTCTCAGCATATCGTAAAGCGGTCTCCCTCCCGCTATTCCTCCCAGGGTTACCATACCGCATACACCGATACAGGCCAGCGACAGATCGCGGCTCAGTTTGTTAAGCTGTTTCTGAAGAGGGGTAGTTTCCGCCTCCACGTTTTCCAGCAATGAGGCTATCTTGCCCATTTCTGTCGAACGTCCGGTGGCCACCACTACAGCCTTGGCCCGGCCTCTGGTTACTAAAGACCCCATGAAGACCATATTATTCTGCCCGGTCATTCCCAGATGCCCGTTTTGACAGATCCCGTTCTGCTTACGTTCTGCTTACATACCGGAGCCGACTCTCCGGTAAGCATAGATTCCTCAACTTCAAAACAGCTTGTTTCTATTAAACGGCTGTCAGCAGGCGCCAGGCAACCAGCTTCCAAAATAATAACGTCCCCCGGAACCAGCATATTGGCGGCTATCTTCCGCTTCAACCCATCGCGGATTACTATAGCTTCGGGAGCAGTCAGTTTTTTAAGATTGGCCAGAGAATCTTCCGCCCGGCGCTCCTGAATGGCGCCAACCACCGCTTCCAGGACAACAATTAAAAAGATCCCCATCCCATCAGCAAATTCGCCAAGGATAAAAGAGACTACACCCGCTCCAAGCAGCAGTTTGGTAACAAGGTTTTGGAACTGCCCGAAAAACAGCGCCATTGTCGAAGGCTTTTTAGGTTCCTGCAGCCGGTTAGGCCCAAAAAACTTAAATCGCTGATCGCTTTCATCACGCGACAAGCCGTTTTCCTGATGTGTGCGCAGAACGTCGATTACTTCCTCCTGCGCCATCTCAAACCACATCCGGCTGATTGCGCCGTGTGCGATGCGGATCATGTTGTGCTCTACAGGTTTTTTTTATTTTCGCCTTGCGCTTGCGGGCGACGCTTACGATCGTTTCTTTTTTTGTAACCAGCCTTGCGCCTGTATACGGCGCCCTTATGTCCATTCATTTTTAACAGCCTGGCCGAATTGAACAATACCGCCAGGCTGCTTGCGTTGCTTAACACCGTCGCAGCCAGCGGATTGGTATAAGCCCCCAACGCCAGGGCTAGTCCAAAGATATTGGCTCCAGCCGATATAATCAGGTTCTGGCGAGCGGCTTCCGAGCTGTTTTTCGCAATATGAATCGCATAGTTGAAACCTTTCAGATCAGATCCCACGATCACAATCTTGGCGGCTTTAAGTGTTAACGCCTCACGGTTATCGCTCAGGGCAACTCCTAAATCAGCGCGGCGGAAAGCCGGTATGTCGTTTATCCCGTCTCCCACAACAGATACAATCTTTCCCTCGCTCTGCAGCTGCTCTACTATTTTGGCGTAGGGGCAAGTAGGGACGGTTCTTGCTTGCCCCTACTTACCAAAAGAAAGAACCTCGCATTATGGAGGTTCCTTAAAGCATCGTTGTATTGACAGTTTTGTAACGGCGAATCAATTACGTCTTGACCGGAAAAAGGACACCCCGGCCAAAAGATTGTATCCCGATTCCCGGCTCTTCAAACGTATATACTCCCAGAAATCGCCTAAAAAATCTTCCCATACAAGGGCAGACTGCTTGTTGCCAGCTTCCTTTTTCTTTATCTCGACAGTCATATCCACTGCTTCTTTCAGAAGCGAGAAAGCCGCCTCAAGCTTATCATGCAGTGCATCAGCGCTCAACGGACCCATCCCTTTACTGTCCAAGCATTACTTCTCATCTGTAACTGACGGAACAGATTCGCCTTCATTCCTGATTTCATCATCAATTATGTTTTTGGACCTCTCGAATTGGGCTTCGGCCAGTATGTCCTCAACGTCCTCTTTTAGATTTGAGATAATGCCCTGCACTCTTTCAGAGACCTCCATGGTCTCCTTCAACGCCCATTTTGTAACAGGCTTCAGCGATTTGGCTACCGAGGGCAAAAACAATAATGCCAGGATTGCCGTACTCAAGCCACACTTAAATCCACGGCCTTCACGGGAATTCATCAGCTCATAGAACCGGCAGCGTATTGTACCCCGCTTCTGAAGCTGCTGCACAGCACGCAGTATCTCGCCGGGGGCATAACCCATTTCCTGTATTTCTTCCATAATATCCTGCGTTTTCTCACGTGCGTGAAAATTATTGGGGTTCGCCCGCATCTCTGCGCGAATCTCATCCCGCATGACGTCCAACAGCTGCCTGTCATACGCATCCAGCCGGCCTGAGTTTATACTCCCCTTAATTTCACTGACATGTTCTCTCTTTAACTGTTCCCACTCCTGGCGGTCATTCCCCGGGAGTTTTCCCCATCCCCGCCCGTATTTATTTTCGTGTTCTTCGCAATGCCTCAACTCTTCTATAATTTCCCTTTTCAGACTCTCCCTGGTTCGCTGATCCGGTATCGCCGGCATATGTTCAATTTCCCTCTCTCCGGCCCGCATATCCAACAGTTCATTTTTCAAATCCTCTTTCAGGGTTCTCATCCGCTCCTCTTCAGCCAGGTCTTCGATATTATCTTGACGCACTCTTTTCACCTTCATAAGAGATTTCTTCCAAACCTTATCTATATTATTTCACCTGATATTACTATTATTCACATAGTTTACCATGATTGCTATAATGAGGCTCTGCGCAATCGCCCTGCAATTAAGCCAGGCTAACATTAAACAACATTAAACAGCTATAAAAAAAATGCCCCTGATCATTTTAAAAAGATCAGCAGGCAACATTTTATGTTCAACTTTAAGGATTTGGCGTGAAGATTTCCGATCAGGCCCCTTTGTTAACTAAAATTCCCTGATCTGAAAATAGTGACGCCCTTGGCCCTGACTTATATTTTAAATTGGCGCCGCCGGTATACTCTACATCAATTACCCTCGTTACTAGAGCCTGATCAAGACAGATAACTATATCTATACCGACTGCTTCGCCTTCTTCCCTGAAACGTTGTACTATTTCCAATCCATTAAGTCCTCCCTCACTTTCTCTGAGAATCCTTACCAGAGAACGCAATAACTGATCCACATTTCTTCACTCCTCTCCTTTAATCGATACTGCTTCTTCCTAACACCGCTATACAGTGCAAAGGTCAAGAGCCGGGGTCCGTCCGTTTTCCAGTAAAGCTACTTAAGCCATAATAAACTTGTTTCTTTAATTCAGTATTAAATAATGGTTAAGATTATGAAAAGCCACCAAGAAAAGCATGCTGTATTATTCTATATCTGAGAAGTCAACTCAAAGTTTCTGCCGGCAATGCAATTGGTTATCTAAAAACAGTACATATTACTTAAGAACCGGCGGAAAACTAAGCGTAATAAATTAATAAGCGGGGTGAAAAATAATTGTTGGATGAATTGGGACTTGTGGTTGTAAAGGCATTACGCCGCAACACCATACTTTTTGCCGGAGCGGTTGTCGCTGTTGTAACTATTAAACTGTTTAAAAGACCTCTTCGTTCCCTGGCGGTAGCCGTCACCCGCGGAACACTCGACATTTCCGATCGCGTAACTTCAACCGCCGGTTCGATAAAAAAAGATCTTACCAGAATTGTTGAATCGGCCAGAGAAGAAGTAAAGGCAGACGCAGACAGAAAAAATAAAGATAATCCGGCGCCTGTTCAAGTTGATCCTGCGCATATCAAGGGAGAAATGCAGGAACCAGAAGAAAGTCAGACAGCAAATAACTCTGCAAAAGTGGAATCTCCTGAATCCGATTTGTAAAAAAACAATAATCCAAACCCGGCGAACAACAGCAAGGTGCTCGTTGACAAAGATTTAACACAAATTTTATTTTGCTTTAACTCTTTTTCAATAATTTTATCCTAATATATTAGTAGCGTAATAAAAACAAAAGGAGGTATTATTTTGGGCTTTAGAAAATCCGGGTTTGGATTTGTTGCGCTTGCTGTTGTTGGTCTTTTATCGCTTTCCCGTGACGCGGTAGCGATCGTGGTAAACTCCGGCAACCCTGTTACAGGCCTGAACATAAAAGATGTGGCAGACATTTACTCCGGTAGAATAGATGATTGGAGCGAAGTTGGAGGAAATTCGGGTAAAATAACGGTAATTGCCCGGGCAGAGGGCTCCAGCGCCAGAAGTGTTTTCGAAAAAAATGTTATGAATCAAGAAAAAATAACCACAGACGCTATTTTTAAGAATTCCAACAGTGAAGTACAAGAAGCCGTTTCTCATGACGCCTCCGCTATTGGTTTCGTTTCCCTGGACTACACATACGGTCTTAGGGTTTTGGCTCTAAATGGCATAGAATGTAATATGGAGAACTGCCTGAATGGCAGTTACCTCTTGTCGAATAGCTTAGATTACATTCCGGGAATTTCCCTCCAGCAATTTGAAAGAGTTAGAAATTTTGCCCATGGACAGCAGAATTTAGCCAAAGAAAAGATATACTTACCTGTTTAACAAGAAACTTTAAAACGGTTCCCTCCCTGAAACAGATAAAAATCTATACTGCGCTACGCTCCTGGGAAAAGGGACAGGCGGCAATCCATCAAGGATACCGGACCTGCTCTTTTTCGTTAGAGGCGCTGAAAAGATTAGCCGAAAAGATTAGCCCTGCTGACAAAACAGGGCTAAAGTGTATTTTAAAATGGAGGAATTACTGCCGCTATCTTTTAATCATTTCAAGAAATGCCTCAATTCTGGTCTTGAGCTGCCCGGAATCCTCTTGTCCATAATCGGTCTCGATTCTTAGCAGGGGTATTCCATGATCTTTTAATGTTTTCTCAACCCGGTTCGCTTCGATCATGTAGGGATCACAGAAGATGAGCGAACAGTTGATTACACCGTCGGCCTTATATTCCTTGGCCAGCCTGACAAGTTCTTCCGTCCTGCCTTCATTGGGCGTGAAGCAGGCGCAGTTAGTCTCAATGTACCGATCAGCTATGGATTTAAGCATCTGGTCCACACTTTCGCCCTCTTCGGAAACCAGGTTCTCAAAATAGCGAAGCCCGGTGCACATTTCCTCGGCAACAATAATGGCGCCGCTGCTTTCAATAAGGTGAGACACCTTCCAGTTGGGGACAGCCATCGGTGTACCGGTTAGAATAATTCGCGGCGCATCCGGTTTGTTTACTCCCTTGCCTTCCCTGACCCGTGTTTCCAATTCCTCACAAAGTCCGCTCACCTGTGAGGTAAACCGATCAACATCGTCATACATAGCGATTTGTTCAATTAACAGGCTGTCTTTGCCGCTAATGGGCAAAAGGTCATTTTTACGCATTTCATTAAGGCGCAGAAGAACGCTGCGCTTCGCGTTTACCTCTTTAATGGAACGGCGCAGGCTTTCCGGTGTTATCTTATTGCCCGTGTACTCTTCAACCGTTTTCAGGAAATCTTGTATTTCCCCAAACCAGAACTGCCTGTCCTTTTCACGCCTCATCTGGGGAATTTCCAGAACGTGGACGGGAACATAGTCGTTTAAAATTTCAAACGCCTTCTTCTTGCCGTCGCAGGTAGTCTCGCCGACTATCAAATCGCAGGACTCAAAATAGGGGCAAACCCTGGCCAGTTTAAATCCCATAAAAGATTTTATCAAAGAACAGATGTTTTTAGGCAGCACTTTTTCGGCCTGGGCAGAGCCCATTTCAACACCAGAGCATAATCCAACAAGGATACCGCCGGCGGCGCGGACAATTTCCTCGGGAACAAAAACACAGTAGGCTCCTACCACTTTGCCGCCTTTCGCCTTGTGCTCCTGCAGTTCCTGGATGCGCAAACCGTGAATTTCAGTAATAACAAAGTCAAAGTATTCCATTTTATCCGGCCTGTTTTCCTGTTTAAGATAGACATCCCCATAAGCGGGCGGAAGCACATTTAAAAGCTGGTCGTGGGCTTCCAAGTCAAGACCGAGTGATTCCCACATCGGACGGTAATCATTACCCATAAAAACCTCTCCTTAATAATTAATTAACCGACTTATTAATCTGTCAGTTAGACTTTACTGTTTGATAACTATTACTTCATTTAATATAAATATTCCTTTATTAATGCCATAAATTGTTTCTATGCAATCGTCTTGTTCAGATAAATTAGCTTTATTGGTGGCGGTGAACTCTCTTTGGGAAATAGCCGGCAGACAAACCTATTGCTTATCCCGGCGGCCTACAAGGTAATCAAGTGTCACATCAAAGAAATCTGCAATTTTTATTAAAACCTCAAGGGTGGGAATATCTTCTTCGCCAAGTTCATAATAAGAAACCGCCCGCTGTGAAACCCCAATTTCCTTGGCTAAATCAAGTTGGCTTAATTTTTTGGAGCTTCGAAGTTTCTTAAGCCTGTCGCTGAACGTCGACATTTTTGAACCTCCCGAAAATTCTTGACAAGAAGCCGAGCTTCTATTTATCCTATTGTTTAGATGCTTCAGTCATGTAAGATTAGTATCTCTAAACTGCCTCTTTTTATCACAAAAAAGATATCAACCGCACAACCTTGTTATGACAATAGATTGAAAGAAGAAGTGGGGAAGTCTAAAAGCAGCAGAGGGATGGACTTCTAAATCTAAATATTAGGGAGGAAGTAAAAAACCAGTGTTTACTCTAAAATCTTCAGCTTTCGCCAATGGGGGAGCGATCCCTGAAAAATATACCGAGATGAATATTGTTTCACCGCCTCTAAACTGGGAGGACATTCCCAAAGGAACAAAAAGTTTTACTAAAATAAATCCGCTTTTAGGGCACACTATTAAAAGATTCATTTCATTTGCAAAGAAAAATCTTTCAGAGATCGAAATTCCCCGGGTAAGCCTTAGAGAATTCCTCAAAATAGGAAGTTTGAGAGTGCTTTTTCTAAGGATAAACGGGGATCATAAAAAATAGGTTTGCCCCCTGGGAACGCCTGCTAAATAAAAACCATACTATGTAACAGGAAAATGAAAGGGGGATTTTATAATGGGCTTTGGAATTACGGGCGACTGTGGCGGTGGTGGAGGTTTCGCTTTCCTTATTTTCCTGATCCTGATCCTATTAGTGTTAGGTTCCTGTTGCTTCCCCTGCAGTGTTGAAAAATCTTAATTTTTAGCACCGTTAATCTGTGTTAAAAAAGAGCCCTTCGGGGTTCTTTTTCTTGCCGCCTGTTTAAAAATTTCATTTATTGCACAAAATATAAAAATAAAAGCAAAAGGGTGGTTGGCTATGGAGTTAAGCGCAAGGAACCAGTTGAAAGCGCGGGTAAAAGAAATTAAGTCAGACAATATTACTTCCGAGGTCATTCTTGATGTGAGCGGACAGGAGATGTGTTCGATCATCACGACAGGTTCAGTAAAACGGTTGGGATTAAAAGTGGGCGACGATGTCAGCGCCCTTGTTAAGGCAACCTCGGTGATGGTGATGAAATAAAGTTTTTCCTGGAATCCTGATTCAGCCTCCGTTTTTTTGCGGGGGTTATTTTTTTTTAGGCTTTGTTGGTGAACTGCAGCTATTTAAGAAATAAAAAGATCTGCGTGGTTAGCTCCTGTGGCGGTGTTACAACCGGGTCGTTAAAGTATATCTCATAGACAACATCTTTTGTTTCATACCCGTTTTCTTTCACCCAATCTGAAAGAAACAGGTAAGCTCTTGGAATACCGGGATAAGGCCCTGTGTGAGTGCAGGAGGCAATCTTGCCGCCGGGAATAATGCTTGTTGTCATATTGTCAACTTCTGCAAATGCCCTGGAAACAGGAAAACCTATCTCGATATCAATCGATTCTGATTCCATGTTTATATCATAGTAGGCTGCAAATGGCGGACCGGTAGGTTCCTCTTCGAATTTAGACAGGTGTTCCTTAATCTCTTTTAAAGATTTTTCCATCACTTTTGGCAGGTCCTGCAGCCTGGTTGTAGTCCGGATAGTTAAAGCAAGTTGAATGTATCTGAAAGTAATTTCGCATTTATCAGGCATTTTTCTTTCCCCCTAGATTGAAATTTCTTAGTTAAATGAGCTGATTTATTATTCGTTGATCCTGTAATTTAAGATATTATTTTACGCTTATTTTTGACAGGTCAGGTAGGGATAAAAAACTAAGATGCCGATGACCACCGAACAGACCGCTGCCAGTAAAACAGCCCCGGCGCTTATATCCTTGGCTGCCTTGGCTAGAGGATGATATTCCCGGCTGTGAAGATCAACAGCTAATTCTATGGCTGAGTTGATCATTTCGGCAACCAAGACCAGAAAGATAGCAAATAACAGGCAAATGAATTCTGATTTGCTTAAATGCAGAAGAGCGGCTAAAAATAAAACAAGCGCGGCGGCTGCAAAATGAATGCGCATGTTGCGCTGCGTGCGAATTGAATATAATATCCCCTCGGCAGCAATTTTGAAACCAAGCAGAAAACCGCCGTTTTTTTTAACTTCCTCCTGCATCCTTTGTTATTTTTGCCCTGCCTTTCTTCATGAGAAGAACAATGATATTTTCATTAAAGAGTAAAAATTTACTTTATTTTTTCGACAATATTATTCTTTTCCCTGCCAGATTCTAATTAAACCTTAATTAATTATGAACCCTAAAGAACTTCCAGAGTTGCAATATTATGGTTATCATATTGGGCTACGGCAGGACACAGAGAAAGCTGACGTACAATAAAGAAAGATTTATCAGCAGCGAAAAATAGAAGTAAAAAATGTTTTGTTTTGGCCGGTGTAATTAAAGATAATACTTACAGCTTTACAGGTTTTGACTTGTCCTTAACTCCTATTCCCGAACGCGTTGCATAATAAAAATCAGGCAGGGACAAATAAACTTTATCACCCATAACCACACCGCTGAAGCGGAACGGGCTGGTGTTAAAAATTATAACTTCTCCTTCCCTGATGTGAGGGAGTGTTTCAGCATCTTCCAACGACATCACAGCATAAAGTTCATTTGTTTTATAGATTATGGGATCTCCTTCAAAATCATACAGGCCTTCGATAATACTCAAGAAGTTTTTCACGATAAAACTCCCATTTTACTTTAGGCAGCCTACGGTTTCCCAATATATGAGGATGTTCTTTTCATAAAAGCACAGCAAATAAGCCATTACTTACTATGATTATATCGTGGGAATTACCACTGGATCAATAGCCGCGACGCTGACCGTAGACTTAAATATCAGGATTCGGCCATAGTGGGTCAGTCTTTTTCGTGGACGGCAGGATCAATTCGTTTAGAACGCTGTTTTCACTAAATTCGGCAGGATTAACGGTTCAATTACTGGCCGGGATAAAAAGAGGGCTTTAGAAGAATTGGAAGAACTTAACATGCACTGGAAAAATACCGCCAAATAATCTTTTTTAGTTTATCTTACTTTGACTTTTAAAGTTATCCAAATAAGCAGAAGGGAAAACCCTGCAAATCCCACCATCCAGGAAAGGCTGATGAATCTGTGCAGTAAAGAACTATACAGTCCGGCAAAACCGAAAATTATAAATATCATTGCTGAAATCCATTTGACAAAACGTTCCGGGATTCTTTTTCCGGCAACGACTCCTATATACACGCCGAGGGCGTCGGAAATTACCATTCCGGTTGTGGTTCCCAATAATGTTTCCAGCGGTGAGTGGTACTTGGCCGCCAGGGCAACAGTAGCCAACTGCGTCTTATCACCCATCTCGGCAATAAAAAAAGCGATGGCGACAGTTGCAACCGGCCCTAAAAATAATTCTCTTTTTTCCTCGCCGCTTAACGTATCCCCGCGCAGCGTCCACAAACCAAATAAAATAAAAGATCCGGCAGCAACAGCCTGTACAATGTCCATATTAAATGACGTCCCCAGGTAAGACCCCAGGGCGACAGCCAGCGCATGGTTAAGCAATGTAGCTATAAAAACGCCGAGCATGACGCTTCCGGCAGGAAAGCGGGTTGCAAAAGCCATTGCCAGCAATTGCGTCTTATCCCCCATTTCTGCCAGTACAACCATTGCGACTGATCCTAAAAAAACCAGCAATAGAGTTCTCCTTTCCCCTTTTCCGGGGCATTATACCCAATGCATGCTTATCCCTTGAATACAATAAATATAACCTTGAAAATATTTTTTTATTAAAAGGGGCTATTAATTAAAAAAAGACGCCGGGTACCGATATATATCCTTTGGAAGCTTATCTTTTTTAGTAAAACATGTCAAGGGACGCTTGCCGGGTTGATTAAACAGCAGGTCTACAGTATGATTCCCCGGGAAGGTTGTGAGGAATACCAGGTCATTGCCGGAAGCTCAGAAATTAAATTAACTGCACATGAGCACGCTTAGCAGTTGATCTCTCTAATGTACATGAATTTTCATCCTCTTGTTGGCGCCGCTGGCGGCATGTGGAACTTCTACGCAAGTCAAGAACCGTCCCCACTTGCTCCACTTGCTCTTGCTTCCCACTTGCTTAGAATTTTCTTGCTTAAAAGGCAGGGGACAAGCTATACTAAAACCAATATATGGCAGTATGTATCTGTGTTGAAGGAGAAACAGCCTTGAAAAAACGCGGAACAATAACCAGTTCTTTCGGATCTCCAGGCAGAAGAAGCCATGATTCCAAACCATTTTACAGCAGCAGGCTTTTTGAAGAAATCCGCGGGGCAAAAGGCGTCGCTTATATAGAAAATCCCGTCCCCGTTGAGAATCTAAACAGGATCTTCTGCAAAACCAGCGAGAATATGGAAGAAATCCCTGACTACAGCGTCCATCTGGCTGTAACCTCACCGCCCTACAACACGGGAAAAGATTACGACGAAGACCTGAATCTCAGTCAATACAGGAGCTTTCTGTTAAAAGTCTGGAAAGAAGTGTACAGGGTTCTGGTGCCTGGCGGAAGGATTTGTGTAAATATAGCCAACCTTGGCCGAAAACCATATATACCAATTCATGCGTTTGAGATCGAAGATATCCAGTCGGCAGGCTTTTTTATGCGCGGTGAAATTATCTGGAACAAGGCAGGCAGCGCAAGCCGTTCCACAGCCTGGGGGAGCTGGCTTTCCGCCGCCAACCCGACTTTGCGGGACGTTCACGAATATATCCTTGTCTTTTCAAAAGAAGTTTTTTCAAGAAAAGCCCCGGCGGAAAGAAAAAGCACCATCACCAGGGAACAGTTCCTTGAATATACAAAGAGCATCTGGACTTTTCCTGCCGAACAGGCAAAAAAAATAGGCCATCCGGCGCCTTTTCCGGTTGAACTGCCGTACAGGCTGATCCAGCTTTATACTTTCCAAAACGAAATAATCCTTGACCCCTTTATGGGCAGCGGGCAAACTGCAATCGCGGCCCTTAAAGCCCAAAGGAACTATATCGGGTATGAAACAGACAGCAGCTATGTTCAGCTTGCTTCAAAAAGAATCGGTGATTGGGCCTCGGCTCAGGAATAACTCCTGCCTCCCCTTTGGATAATCCCTCCCCCCAGAAGTGTATCTCCCAGATAAAAAACGGCTGCCTGACCCGGCGCGACCGATCGCTGGGGTTTGTCAAAACGGATTGCTATCGCACCATCCTGCAAAGGAGACATTAAAGCAGGCGAACCCTGCGCCTTATATCTGATTTGTACCTGAACCGCCATCGGTCCCTCCGGTTGATCAATGGAAACAAAATTATTCTCCATGGTTGTAAAACAGTCGGACAACAGCGCTTCCGGGGGACCAAGAACAACGGCATTGTGTTCAGGATCAATATCCACCACGTAAATTCTTTGGCCCATCGGCAGCCCAAGGCCGCGGCGCTGGCCGATTGTGTAGCAGGCAATGCCCTTGTGCCGCCCAATCTCCCTGCCCTGCAGATCAAGAAACTGTCCCGGCTCGATTAACTTACCCGCTTCCTCCTTTAAAAAATCGCGGTAGTCACTGGCAACAAAACAAATTTCCTGGCTTTCAGCTTTTTGCGCAACCGGCAATTTTTTTGCCAGGGCGATTTTACGCACTTCTTCCTTTGTCAGACGCCCCAGGGGAAGCAGCAGATGCCCTGCCTGCTCCTGTTTGATGCAGTATAAAACGTACGACTGATCCTTTTTTTTGTCGACAGCCCGGCTGAGTATATAGCAATTGCCAGTGCTGTCGAACTCAAGACGGGCATAATGTCCGGTTGCCAGATAGTCGAAACCAAGCGAAAGCGCATTCTTGAGCATGAGATCAAATTTGATATGCCTGTTGCAGGCGATGCAGGGATTGGGTGTCCTGCCGTTTAGATATTCGCGGCAGAAATAATCGATAACTTTTTCCTTAAACGGCTTTTCGAAATTCATCACATAATGCGGGATTCCAAGCATACCGGCTACCGAGCGGGCATCTTCAACAGTCTCCGGAGAACAGCAGCCCAGAGGTCCTCTATCCTCTGATAAAGGCCAACCGGCAAGCCTCATGGTTACCCCTGTGACGTCATAACCCTGCTCAACTAAAAGGGCGGCGGCAACAGAACTGTCCACACCGCCGCTCATCGCGACAAGAACTTTCAACTAAATACACCCACTAAGCTGACTTGCTTTTATAGTCCCGGATAGCGTCATGCAGCGCGTCTGCAGCAAGATTCGAGCAGTGCATTTTTTGCGGCGGGAGGCCGTCCAACTCTTCTGCAACGTCATTCCTGCTTATCTTCAAGGCTTCTTCAATCGTTTTCCCCTTGGCCATTTCTGTGACCATGCTGCTGGTAGCGATGGCTGCTCCGCAGCCGAAGGTCTTGAATTTTATGTCTGTAATAACATTGTCCTCAACTTTTATAAAAACTTTCATAATATCTCCGCATACAGGATTGCCTACATTGCCTATACCGGAAGCATCTTCTATCTCCCCTACGTTACGGGGGTTGGTAAAATGCTCCATAACCTTTTCTGAATACATGACGGTCACTTCCCTCTTAAAAAAATACTTCTAACCTTTACAGGACTGACTTATCCGGCAATCGGCGCAGCCGGCGTCTGTAACAAAGTCTTCTTCCTCGCTGAACGGCGATATAGATCTCAGCCTTTCCACAATCGGACCCATTGTTTCCAGGAAATAATCCACGTCTTCTTCAGTGTTGCCGCTGCCCAGAGTAAGGCGCAAAGAACCGTGAGCTATTTCATGCGGTATTCCCATGGCCAGTAAAACATGCGAAGGTTCGAGGGAACCCGATGTACAGGCGGAACCGCTTGACGCGGCTATGCCTTTCATGTCCAGGCTGAGCAGCATCGACTCGCCTTCGATATATTCAAAGCAGAAACTGACGTGATTGGGCAGGCGAATTGACGGATGGCCGGTTAATCTTACTTTTTTAAAACTGCTCATGACCCCGTCGATTAGTTTATCACGCAGGTCCAACATTTTTTTGTTCTCCTGCTCCATATCGTTAACTGCCAGTTCGGCTGCTTTTCCCAAACCGACAATGCCGGGTACGTTTTCCGTACCCGCCCGGCGAAGCTTTTCCTGCGCGCCGCCGTGAAACAACGTCTGCCTCAGGCGTGTTCCCTTTCTTATGTAAAGGGCGCCGATACCCTTGGGCCCGTATAGTTTGTGCCCGGAGATCGACAATAAATCAACACCCAGCTCGTCTACTGTAAAAGGAACTTTGCCGAAGCTTTGAACCGCATCCGTATGAAAAATAATTCCCTTTTGTTTGACAAGCTTGCCTATCTCCCTGATGGGCATGATCGTTCCAACCTCGTTGTTGGCGTGCATTATCGTGATCAGGATCGTTTTATCCGTTATGGACTCGGCAAGCTGATCAACGTCGACCATGCCGTAATGATCGACGGGCAGGATTGTGATTGTAAAACCCTGTTTTCCCAAAGCTTTGACTGTATTCAATACGGCGTGGTGTTCAACCGCGCTGGTAATAATATGGTTGCCCCTGTTCCTGTTGGTTTGAGCAACTCCCTGAATAGCCATGTTATCCGATTCTGTCCCTCCGCTGGTAAATATTATTTCGTTAGAATCGGCGGATATAGCCTCGGCAACTTTTTCCCGCGCCTCTTCGACAGCCCTGCGGGCAATTACTCCAAAATAGTGCTGGCTGGTTGGATTGCCAAAATTTTCACCTGTCAAAAACTTGTCCATTTCTTTGGCAACAAGGAGATTGACCGGTGTTGTGGCGCTGTGATCAAAATAAACTCGACGCATATTGTAAAACCTCCTTTTTAAGCAAAAAACTTTCTTCTATAGCTTTATTTTCTCCCTTTTGATACCATTTCACGCACGTCCCGCTTTTTGCTGCGAAAAAAGCGTCAAATTCAAACTTCCCATACGGTAGCCTTCAAGATCAAGAACGATATACGTATATCCGAACGCTTTGAACCCTGTAAGAACCTTCTCACGGCAAGAAATCAGTTTTTCTATCTCGGAGATCTGGATTTCAATCCGTGCAATTTCACCGTGATGCCTTACTCTGACCTGACTGAAACCAAGGGTATGCAGCAATTCCTCCGCCTGATCGATAATATCCAATATTTTCTTTGTTAGCGGGACGCCGTAAGGAATCCTTGAAGCAAGGCAGGCAGAGGAAGGTTTGTTCCAAAAGGAAAGTCCCGACTCTTTTGCGTATTTCCTGATTTCTTCTTTTGTAAAACCAGCCTCCACAAGAGGGCTCCTTATGCCCAGTTCTTTTAAAGCTCTGCTTCCGGGACGGTAATCTTTTTCATCATCCAGATTTGATCCGTCAATTACCCATCCGGCATTATTCTCTACGGCTATTTTTTTTAAAATGTCAAAAAGCTGCCGCTTGCAATAATAGCACCTGTCAGGCGGGTTGTTGGCAAGTTCCGGCTGGGAAAGCTGATCTACTTCGATGGCAAGAAACTTTGACCTTAAACCCCTCGTGAATTCTTCAGCAAATATATACTCGCTCTCCGGAAAGGTCGGCGCTTTGGCCGTTACAGCAAGTACTTTTTCTCCAAGTGCTTCGTTGGCCACATAAAGCAAAAAACTGCTGTCAACACCTCCTGAATATGCTAAAACAACGTTTTCCATACTGCCAAGAAGACCCTTGAGAAGCTGCATTTTTTCTGCCGCCGTTACATCATTCTTCACCTTTCCCTTGCATAATTTCATCTCTTTGTTATTTAGGTTATCCAACATAAGCACAAACGAAATTCCTTTTATCTAAGTATTTCCTTTTTAAAAGACAAAAACCTTCTGGGAGATCAATATTATTAGGTATAAATCTTTATTTCCTTTATTCCTTATCGTTTTGACTCTGGGACGGGCCGTTTTTCAAAAAATATACTCCTGTAGCCTCACCCAGGTTTCCAAGGTATTCCTCAATCCTGTTCTGCCTCTCGGAAAGAAGGTTGATTGCTTCCGAAACCGGATCAGGCAGTTTTCCATGTTCAAGATTGAATACCGGCTTACGCCCGTTAATTTCGACTACCCTTCCCGGGATGCCAACCACCGTGGCGCCGGAAGGCACCGGCTTGATCACCACCGACCCGGCCCCGATCTGGGCTCCGTCACCAACGGTTATCGGGCCGAGCACGGTTGAACCGGTCCCCAATACAACGCAACTGCCGATTGTAGGATGCCGTTTTCCTTTTTCCAAAGTTGTTCCTCCAAGTACAACCCCTTTATACATCAATACATCATCGCCTATTTCTGAAGTTTCCCCGATAACAACTCCCATCCCGTGATCAATAAAGAACCGCCGGCCTATTTTAGCGCCCGGATGAATTTCTATACCGGTTAAAAAACGGCTCAAGTGTGACAAGAAACGGGCTAAAAACCTGAAATTATTCCGCCAAAGAAAATTGGCCGCCCGGTACAGCCAAATCGCATGTAGACCTGGATAGCAGAAAATAACTTCCAGAATGGTCCTTGCAGCAGGATCGTTTGTAAAAACAGCTTTTATGTCTTCTTTTATAATACCGAACAAGATAATAAACACCCCATCTCGCCCTGATGCTGATTAGCCCATCCAAATAGAAGCATTAATAAATATAAGAAGGGCTATTCTATCTTATCGTCTATTATGGTTTAAGGCGCCGGATTCAGCTCAAATTTATGCCCATTACCTTTGCTTCTGCTTTTCAACAAGATCCTGCAGGGTAATATCTAAAATTTCATTCATCGCTCTCTTCATTTCATCCCAGAGGTCCCTGGTTACACAAAATTCCGAACGCGGACAAATCTTCGGATCGTCCACACACTCCACGGGCGCTATAGACCCTTCAAGTATTTCAACTACCTCATTGAGCCGGATCTCCTCAGGGCGCTTCCGCAATGAAATACCTCCACGGGATCCCCGTGTACTTCTGACTATCCCTTTAGTTATTAAAGGAGTAATCAGGTGCTCCAGATAGGGAAGAGAAATTTCTTGCCTTTGAGCAATATCTTTTAACAAAACACGTTCCTTATCATCGTTTAAGGCCAGATCCAAAAGCGCCCTGATCCCGTAACGAGCTCTCGTGGAGATTTTCATAATCCGCCTCCCTGTCCTAATGTTGAGTGATATAATCTACAATATATACATTAAATAATGCCGCTATCCTTGTCAAGATGCCAGTGAAAGATATTTATCAGATTCTCTTATTTGTTATTGAACTTAATTTCCAAAAATGATACATTATTATTTGTTAACTAATATGCTTAGGTAGGTTGACAATAAGAGGACAACGGAGGGTTTTTAAAGATGGGTTTAGCATTGGAACAGATCAGAAAAAAGGTGCTTTCGGGAGACAACCTGCTAAAAGAGGAAGCATTGGAGCTTACCGGATGGCCTTTAGAAAAATTAGATAAATTACTGGAAATGTCAAAGGAAATCAGGGAGCATTTCTGGGAAAAAGAGGTTAGCCTTTGTTCAATAATTAATGCTCGCTCGGGCCTATGCGGGGAGGACTGTATCTTTTGCGCCCAGTCATCCCATCATAATACCGATATAGAAAGATATCCGCTGATCAGTCCTGAAAAGGCATTTGAAAAGGCTTTTCAAATGGAGGCAGCCGGGGTAAGACATTTTTCCCTGGTTACCAGCGGCGGGAATGTTACCGGAAAAGATTTTAATAAGATCCTTGAAATCTACAGGGTTTTGCGGGAACGAACCGGTCTTGAACTTCACGCTTCCCTAGGTATGCTTAATGAAGAAAAAGCCCGGCAGTTAAAAGAAGCAGGTATAACAACTTATCATCATAACCTGGAAACAGGACGTAATTATTTTAAAAATATTTGCACCACCCATTCATTTGATGACAGAATAGCAACTATTTTGGTAGCCAGGTCGGCCGGATTGGAGATATGTTCCGGCGGTATAATAGGTATGGGTGAAACCATGAAGGACAGATTGGAAATGGTTCTTGAACTGAGGGAATTGGATGTAAAATCTATCCCGGTAAACATTTTAAATCCTATTCCCGGCACACCTCTCGAAAATCAGGAACGCCTGCAGCCGGAAGAAATTCTAAAAACGGCCGCTATCTTCCGTTTAATTCACCCCCGGGCTACTTTCCGTTTGTGCAGCGGCAGGGAAAACGCCCTCAAAGACAAGCAAGCTATTGCTTTAAGCACGTCGTTTAACGGTATGATGGTCGGGGGTTATCTTACACTGCCCGGCGAAGAAATGGAAAAAGATCTGGAGATGTTATCGAAGGCAGGCTTGAAGGGCAGTTAAAAATCAGGTCAGGACCCCCCATGCTGCTAAAGCAGCGCCAGCTTAAAGGATAAAAAATTCATCAACAAAGGGGGGGGTCAATGCCTTAAGTGCGATTTTTAGGCTTCATTCAAAGAACGGGTGAAGAACCCGAGGTTACGCGAGGGAATTGTTTGAGGCGCGTTAGCGCCGAGTTTTGACCGAGCCTGAGGGTGAACGAGTTCGTACAAGTATAAGAGGCGAACATGAGCACGTAGGCAGTTGGCCTCCCTTATGCAAGATTATTTTCAGGATAGCTCAAATTAATTAAAAAGATATTCAGCATAATGCTTAAAGACTCAGGGCGATTTTTTTAAAAGCTTCAAGAGTAAAGTCTATTTCATCTGTAGTGTTGAAGTAACCTGGACTAAGACGTATTGTACCGGCAGGAAAGGTTCCAAAAGTTTTGTGCGCTGTTGGCGCACAGTGAAGGCCTGCCCTTGCTTTTATATCAAAAGCCTGATCCAAAATAGCGCACGCTTCCCCCGGTTCGAAACCTTTAAGATTAAAAGAGAGTTTTTTTCTATCTCCCAGGGAGTCAGCACACCATCCTCAGCAGACGGTTTTATTTTCGTAACTTTGACCCCTTGATTAATCCCGCCGTTTCGCAGGTAAATATTCTCCCCGAACCGGGAATCTTCGGATAAACGCAGCGAAAGCAGGGCGTCTTTCCGGGTATAATATTCATGCACATCCCGTATGAAGAAATTACGCCCCCATATACCCAGGGAATTTTATGCTTTAAAGCAACATCGTTGATGAGAAAGCGAGTTTCATAATTGTCCAGTCCGTCCAAAATCATGTCTGCTCCCTGAACAAGCTTCTCAATATTCGATACGTTTACATCTGAAACTACTCCCTCAACTTCAACTGACGAGTTTATCTTTTTTAGGCGTCGCTGTGCCGCGATGGCCTTCGGCAGATGGTTACTTATATCGTCTTCATTAAAAAGAATCTGGCGGTGCAAATTATGATATTCAATAAAGTCTCTGTCGATAATCTTCAATTTGCCCACCCCGGCGCGGGTAAGAGCTGTGGCGGCAATAGAACCCAGCGCGCCACAGCCGATAATAACCACTGTACTGTCCAGTAATTTCTTCTGCCCTTTTTGCCTATGCCGGGGAAACTGATTTGTCTTGAGTATCTGCCGAACAACGTATACTCTCCCCTTACTTTTTACCCTTGACTGGCTTTCAGGCCCTGATCCAGATCGTCAATAATATCCCGGATATCTTCAATGCCTACTGATAGTCTGACCAAATCATCGGTTACACCTGTGCTGATCTGCTCTTCCGGGGTAAGCTGGCTGTGAGTAGTGGTAGCCGGGTGAATGACAAGCGATTTGGCGTCACCGACATTGGCCAGCAGAGAGAACAGTTTAAGGTTATCCATAAGTTTGCGGCCGGCTTCTTTTCCTCCCCTGATGCCGAAGGCCAGGATCGCCCCAAAACCGTTTTGCAGATATTTCTTCGCCTTGGCATGGGAAGGATGATTGGGCAGACCGGTATAATTTACCCAGGTTACGGCCGGGTTTTCTTCCAGGAAACGGGCGACTGCCAGAGCGTTGTCGCAGTGCTTTTGTACTCTTAAATGCAAGGTTTCCAAACCCTGCAGGAATAAGAAGGCATTAAACGGGCTTAAGCAGGCGCCGATATCTCTCAGCAGCTGAAGCCGGACTTTAAGGATATAGGCTAAACCGCCGAATGCTTCGCTGTAGACTATCCCGTTGTAACTGGGATCAGGTGTTGTGAAATCCGGAAAATTGCCGTTTGCCCAGTTGAATTTTCCTGAATCTACAATCACTCCGCCGATAGAAGTGCCGTGACCGCCGATAAACTTTGTCGCCGAGTGAACGACAACATCTACACCGTACTCGATAGGACGGCACAAGTAGGGTGTTGGCAAAGTGTTATCAACTATAACAGGGATTCCCGCTTCGTGCGCGATTGCCGCGATTGCCTCGAAATCGGGAACGTCCAGCTTCGGGTTGCCGAGATTTTCCATATAGATTGCCTTTGTTTTAGGTGTGATGGCCTCCCGGAAGTTTTCCGGAACTTGCGGATCAACAAATGTAACCTTGATTCCAAACTTGGGGAAGGTCTGTGAAAAAAGATTGTAGGTGCCGCCATAAAGGCTGTTCGCGGAAACAATCTCATCACCGGTGCGGGCAATGTTTAAAATGGAATATGTTATGGCAGCCTGACCCGATGCCGTGACCAGAGCCGCCGCCCCGCCTTCCAATGCGGCAATTCTTTGTTCCATAATATCCCAGGTGGGATTCATCATCCTGGTGTAGATATTGCCGAATTCTTTTAGTCCAAACAGGTTCGCCGCATGGTCGGCGTTGTTGAAAACATAAGAAGTGGTCTGATAGATAGGCACTGCTCTGGCATTGGTAGTCGGGTCAACCCGCTGACCGGCATGGACAGCCAGTGTATCAAAGCTTAATTTCTTTTCAGTCATTTTTTGTCCTCCTGTATTTTTTGGGTAAGTAAGATCCTGAAAATAATCTTTTCATAATAATTATTAAGTGGACCTAGTTGGCACGGTATTGTCACCGCTCACTCCGATGCTCCGCACCGACAGCAGCGCGGCTTGCTTCGGACCGGACTAGCGGCGCTGCAAAGGCGGCATGCAAATTTACAAAAAAGACCATCCTTTAAAAATTGGACTTCACTTGAGCTTTTTCAAGAAGCATTAAGTTTGCCGCTGGTTTCGCACCGCAGTCCGGTTACCCTCGCTTCGCCGGCTACTGTTACCGGGGCTTAAGCAAGTCGTTCGCTGTTAACAATACCATGCCCTTTGGACGGCTTTACTGAATACGCACCTTTTTATCATCTGACGGCGGTGTGTGCTCATGCTCGCCTAGCTCAAAATCGCACTTGAGGCATTGCTGCCGCGCACATCTTTGTCTTGCTGCCTCCCTCCATTCCCTTCGGCCTGCCCTAAAAAAGGTTATTTTGCGTGAAACTACACTGAAGACACGACAAACAGAACTTCTTCGGCGCGAGTATCGTCCTCTTCCCGAAAGTGGGTTGCTTTACCGTCAATCGTCGATAATCCTTGAATTACCCGTACATTATTTGCCCCGACCCAATCAAGAAAGTTTCTTACCGTAAAAAGATGAATATTCGGCGTGTCGTACCATTGGTAAGGAAGCACCGGTGTAATCGGCATCCGGCCCGTCGAAGCGAGATATTCGACTACAAGCCGATGCCCGAAGTTCGGAAAACTGACGATGCCTGCGCCTCCTACACGCAGCATTTCATTAAGTACAAAGATTGGTTTATTAACCACTTGAAGCGTCTTTTCAAGCACAACAAAATCAAAATACTTATCCGGAAAACCGGTAATGCCCTCATCCAAATCCAGATTAACAACAGGAACCTCCCTGGCAATAGACTGGGCAACCTGATCAATGTCTTTCTCTATGCCAAGTCCCAACACAAGCTTATTTTTAATCAGCCTGGCCAGCAGCTCTCCATTCCCGCAGCCCAAGTCAAGCACGGTAGCCCTTTCGGGAATAATTTCATAAATTACGTCATGGTCCCACCGGTTTTTTTTAAGCATTTTCATTCCGGGCCCCCTTCAAGAAAGCTCTTCACTACGTAAGACAACCTGTCTACTTCAAGCAGAAAAGCATCATGACCATATGACGAGGGAATGTTAACGTAACTTACATGTTTTCTGTTGCGGGACATGGCCAGGGCCAGTTCTTTCATATGTTCCGGCGGGTAAAGCCAGTCGGATGAAAATGATACCAATAGTGTTCTGCACTGAATGCTCTGACACGCCTTATCGAGATTCCCGTCTCCCCGCAAGGATGCGTCATAGTAATCCGCAGCCCTAGTGATAAACAAATAACTGTTTGCGTCAAATCTTTCTACGAACGACTCTGATTGGTGCAGCAGATAGCCCTCTACTTCGAAATCCACACCAAGATGATATCCCGGTCCATCACCGTTGCAAAACTTGCGGCCGAATTTATTCTGCATGGAAATTTCTGATAGATATGTAATATGACCCAACATCCGTGCAACCGAAAGCCCCCTGTCAGGAGTGGAACCGCCATAATAGTTACCTGAATGAAAATTGGGATCGGTTCTGATAGCGTATCTGGCAATAACATTAAAGGATAGTCCCTGGTCGCTCAAACGGGCTGATGAAGCAATAATTAACGCCCTTTCAACCCGGTCGGGATAAGCCAGCGCCCACTCCAGCGCCTGCTGGCCGCCAATAGATCCCCCGGCCACAGCATACAAACGTTTAATTCCAAGGTAAGTAACCAGCCGTTCCTGAAGCCTCACCCAGTCCCCTACAGTTACTACAGGAAAACCTAATCCATAAGGCCGGCCGGCGCCGGGATCAATAGATGCGGGACCCGTTGTGCCGTAGCAGCTTCCCAGAATATTGGAGCAGATTATAAAATATTTTTTCGTGTCGAAAGCCTTCCCGGGACCCACCATATCATCCCACCAGCCAGGGCGGTTCTTTAGCCAGGGACGCCCCAACTCATCTGCATTTTTAGTCCAGCCGGCGACATGGGCATCCCCCGACAGGGCGTGAAAGACAAGAATAGCGTTATCCTTTGCCTCGTTTAACTCACCGTATACTTCATATTCAACATATACGGGAGCGATTGTTTTCCCGCAATCAAGCGGGAGGGGATTTTCTTCGTCAGCGAGCAAGACAATGCGGGAAACAACCCATCCTGCAGATCGCGAAGAGTCCGGCCTTGAATATTTAGCTGATTTTTCAGTTAGCAGGTTAAGCGGATCACTCATTTTTTACACCTCGAGATAATAGTCATTGCCCAAAAAGAGAACCTCTTCCAAAGATAAGAAGAGGCTCTTATTATTTCCTCTTATCTTTCCGGTGTTCCGGCAGGAATTAGCACCTTCCAAGCAAAAGCTTTCAGGTTGCTGAAGGTTCATCGGGCCAATCCCTCCCCTTCTCTGGATAAGATAGTATTATTATTATTTATATATTATTAATTAATATAATAGATGTTATAGTATTTTGTCAACAACATTTTTTCACTAAGGCATTATTTCTTTGAACCCGCGCCAATCCTGCATTTATTCCCGGAACATGACTTCCAAGAAAGCAATTAGCTTGCTGAACAGGATAAAATTTTGAAATATTTTTTGACAGAACCAAGTTTACAGGATAGAATAGCTAGAAATACAATTGGATATATATACAATTATTTTTGTAGGAATATCTTCGAGCGAGGTGTTCATACTTGAGGTTCTCCACACGAACCAGGTACGGGCTGAGAGCTATGGTAGATCTGGCGCTGCATTACAATCCGAATGCAACCACACCACTTGCACAAGTAGCGGAGAGGCAAGGAATATCTGAAGGATACTTGGAACAGGTAATGACCGATCTTCGCAAAGGAGGACTTGTGCGCAGCGTCAGGGGATCACAGGGCGGCTACCTTCTTGAACGGAAACCGTTTCAAATAACAGTAGGCGAGATAATAAGGTGTCTGGATGGCCCTCTTGGTCCAACCGGCTGCGTAAAAGAAGAAAATCCCGAGTCATGCGATCGCTTTGATACATGTGTCACGCGGATATTATGGGAAAGAATCAGAGAATCGGTAGCATCAGTAATAGACAACACTACACTGGAAGACCTCTGCAAAGAAGCCGAAAAGATCAGATTGGCGGGAGAAGCCAATATGTATTGCATTTGAGCCTGCTTTTAAATCACCCCTCCTCATCTTGCTTCTTGCCCATTTTTCTAAAAAGATATTGACAGGAAAATTTTGTTCGTCTAATATGATAGTATGATAATTGGATTTATAATATAATTAATCTATTGATATTAGGTCATTATCTTAAGGTAAAAATAAAAAAGGAGTGGGAAAATGTCCAGAATAGCAAACAGTCTCACTGAATTAATCGGTAAAACACCATTGCTGCGCCTTGGCCGGATATCGGAAGGAGCCAAAGCTGATTTGGTGGTAAAGCTGGAATCTTTTAACCCGGCCGGAAGTGTAAAAGACCGCATCGGATTTAATATGATCCGCCGGGCTGAGGAACAGGGATTGCTGCAGCCCAGCTCAGTTATTATCGAGCCGACCAGCGGCAACACAGGAATAGCTCTTGCTTTTGTCGCCGCCAGCCGCGGCTACCGCCTGATTCTGACCATGCCTGAAACCATGAGCATCGAGCGCCGGAACCTGTTAAAAGCATACGGAGCCGAACTTGTGCTCACACCGGGAGCTCAGGGAATGAAGGGGGCGGTACAGAAAGCTGAGGAACTGGCTAGGGAAATACCCAATTCGTTCGTTCCACAGCAGTTTGAAAACCCGTCCAACCCAGAGATCCACCGGCTGACAACCGCAGAGGAGATCTGGGAAGACACCGGCGGACAGGTAGACATTGTTGTCGGTGGTGTGGGTACAGGCGGCACTATTACCGGCATCGCCCAGGTAATCAAGCCCCGCAAACCCCAATTTAAGGCAATTGCAGTCGAACCTTCCGATTCTCCGGTTCTATCCGGAGGGCAACCGGGTCCACACAAGATCCAGGGGATTGGCGCCGGGTTTATTCCCGGTGTGTTAGACCTGACTCTGGTGGATGAAATTATCAGGGTAAGCAACCAGGATGCCTTTGATACGGGACGCCGTCTGGCCAGGGAAGAAGGACTATTGGTCGGGATATCCTCGGGCGCGGCAGCTTTCGCAGCCCTGGAGGCAGCCCGCCGGGATGAAAATCAGGGCAAGCTTATCGTAGCCATCCTTCCCGATACCGGGGAGCGATACCTGAGCACGCCAATGTTTCAAGAAGAATAGGACCCCAGAAAGTCAAAAGAATTGTATTTATCCGGCCATAAATGTAAAAAAAATGGGCATATCACCCATTTGAAAAAAATATATCTGATAAGTATAATAAAAAAAACACTAATTACATAGTGGAGATATTTCAATCGTCAATCCCTTGATTAACGCCAAATTGGTCTCTATAACGAAGAAGTTTTGGATTTTGAAATGCCAAATTCACCAATTTATCAACTTTTTCAAGAGGTTTAGACGGCGGATTCTTCGCAAATGCAAACAGATTAAGAAAATCTTGTAACCTGTCGCGGTTAAATCCTGAATGAGCGTTGAGAAACTTTTTCAGCCTGTCGAGGAAGTCGTTTATAGGGTCGAGCGGATTGTCAGAGTCCTTTAGCCCTTTCATGTCTTTTGCCGAGTATTCTTGGCTTTTGAGATTTAACGCAGAAATAAGTTTCTTGTGTGCTACTTCCTTATCGTGTACCAGTGTTGAGCCGGGCGCAATATGGGTTGAGAAAGCCTGAAAACTCTTTCGTTGAGACGGTTTGCCAAAGCCTTCTACAAAGCAAACAACGTTTTGCTTGTCTGTAGCAGCACCAATACAGATTTGATTGTGCGATAAACCGCGATATTTAGTACCGTCCTCTTTGCGATCAATCTGCGAACTGATTACAGGATAATAGGTCTCATCAAGCCAAATAGTTCCGGAAAGAATAATTCCTTGTTGATAGTCGTTCAACGTTAAAAAGAGCTTGTTTAACCAGTATCTCGATGTAGAAAAGGCGTTCTTGTTGTTCCAAGAATCTGCATTTATGCTCAAATACCTGAACAAGTTCAAGCAATACTCCATCCACTCACTGACAGATATTTTGCGTCCGTCAAAAATAGTGTGAGTAGTTGGCAGAAATGTTTGACCGCACGAACAAATATATCGCTGGATGCTATTGGCAGTAAGTCCACGTTTACTAAACTGCTCAGAGCCACAGTGCGGGCAATTTGTCGGAACAAATGAATTGACCATCGCGGCTTCGCCGGATTCACTAAGTTTGGTATGTCGTGCCGCATAATGTTCCTTGTAATGTGCTTGCAGAAATTCTTGCGTTGCCGTCAATTCCTTCACCCCATCCCACGGCGTTTTGCGCCGTGATTCACTATGACTTTTGACGACCATTTGCTCACTCTCCATTATAACAGAAT
>DOTD01000054.1 GCA_003513005.1 Desulfotomaculum sp. | reverse complement strand
TGGGACATACCGTAGTAAATGCTGTTTTCAGAGACTATGGGCTTTTGTTCCCACGTTTGCAAAGTATCGATATCTGTAAAACTGAGTTGGTTCTTTTTATGGCTCAGCATTTTAAATTTATTTTTCAGGATAGCTGAAAAATGTGTTATTCTTCGCTGGGAATACCGAACAGAGGCTGCAGCCAGTTTTGCCGCCCATGCAGCACTCTGGCGATTACAATGCGATCCTCCAAAACCCTGTAAAAGATAATGTACGGGTTTACTATAATGTGCCTGTATCCACGCTGCGCGCCGGGAGCGTCTTCCTCCAGTATGACAGGTCCTATCTCGGGGAAATCTTGCAGCTTCTTGATGCCCCCATAGATGCGTAACCTTAATTTCTCGGCTGCTTGCCAGTTGTCCTTGGAAATGTATGCAAACATGCTGTCGATGTCATAATAGGCAGATTCGGAGAGTACGATTCTTCTACCCATTGCCTATCCTCTTTTGTATTACTGCAAATGTATCTTCAAAATCATGCATAGGAGTATCTGCGGCGATTTCGCGGTCAACCTCGGACAGCATCTGTCCCAACTGTTGGCGCGCCATCATTTTCTGATAAGCTTCACAGCTCATTACTACAAGATCTGCTTCACCGTTTTTAGTCACCACAACAGGAGCCTGTGTTTCATGGCACAGTTTGGAAAATGAATTATAGTCATGGCGAATTGCCGTAGAAGGCTTGATATTTGTAATGATATTATCCTGCCGGCTCATCTTTCCACCTCCTTGACCATTATTCTGTCAATATTATATCATATCTATTTGTGAAATTTCAGTAAAAGGGTCCTGAAAAAAATAAAAAGGCGGTTGTATTTTTATGCAGCTGATTGTATAATTATCGTTGTGTCTTAGGAGGTGCTCAGTTGTATAAAGCAAGCGTGATAGGCGCCACCGGGTATACGGGAGCCGAACTGGTAAGGATTTTAAGCTGCCACCCAAAAGTGGAACTGGCCGGTATAACCACGCAGAGCTATGCCGGAAAGCCTTTCTGGGAAGTATACCCACACCTGTACAAACACGTGGAGATGAACTGCGAAGAACAGGACATCCCGGGAATAGTAAGCCGCAGCGACGTCGTCTTCTCTGCCCTGCCGCATGGACATTCCATGGAAGTGGCGATAGAGGCCGACCGTCAGAATAAATTCTTTATCGACCTGGGCGCAGATTTTCGCTTCCGTGATTTTACAGTTTACGAGTCCTGGTACGGAATCACCCACACTGCCAGGGAACTGAACGGAAAAGCCGTTTACGGACTGCCGGAAATTCACCGCCGGGAAATAGCTCAGGCAAGACTGATTGCCAACCCCGGCTGTTACCCGACCAGTATAATTCTGGGTCTGGCGCCCTTGCTGAAAAAAGGTTTAATTGACCCGAACAGCATCATAAGCGATTCAAAATCAGGCGTCTCAGGGGCGGGCAGGGCACTCTCCCTGAATGTACACTACTGCGAGGTAAACGAAAGCATTAAAGCATACGGTGTAACTACGCACCGGCATACGCCGGAGATCGAACAGGAACTCGGCCTGCTGGCCGGCGGGGAAGTGGCGGTTTCTTTTACGCCACACCTGACCCCAATGATCCGCGGCATCTTAAGCACTATCTACGCCGTGCGCAGCCGCCCCTTCCAGCAGAAAGAAGCGCTGTCCTTGTACGATGAATTCTATGGCGGCGAACCCTTCGTCAGCATACTACCGGAAGGCATGCTGCCCGCCACAAAGACAGTGTCCGGCTCAAACCGCTGCGTTATTGGAATTGTAACGGACGACCGCACAAACAGGGTAATAATCATTTCGGCAATCGACAACCTGATCAAGGGAGCTTCCGGGCAGGCTGTGCAAAATATGAATATACTGCTCGGTTTGCCTGAAGATACCGGACTGACCGGACCAGGCGTCTACCCGTAAAAACAAACAACAAGGAGGATTGATCCGCCCGGTGATTAAAAACAACAGTGATTGGGAGATGGTTCCCGGCGGTGTTACCGCAGCCAAAGGTTTCCTGGCTTCAGGAGCGGCCGCCGGAATAAAATATAAAGAGAAGAAGGATATCGCTTTAATTTTTTCGGAAGTTGAGGCCCGCGTTGCCGGCATGTTCACCACCAACAAGGTTAAAGCCGCTCCCGTTTTGGTGACCATGGAGCGGGTAAGCCATGGCTCGGCCAGGGCAGTCGTCGCCAACAGCGGAAACGCCAACACCTGCAACGGAGAACAGGGAATGCAGGACGCCAGGGCGATGGGCAGCGAGGCTGCCCGGTCTTTGGGCATTCCGGAAGAAAGTGTACTGGTTGCTTCAACGGGGGCAATCGGACTGCCTATGCCCATGGAGCGCGTCCTGCCCGGGATTGCCGAAGCCGCGTCCGCTTTAAGCAAAGACGGCGGCGGCCCGGCTGCTGAAGCGATTATGACCACGGATACCGAGTCCAAAGAAGCGGCGGTAAGCTTTTCAATAAACGGCAAAAAGGTTACTATCGGGGCAACGGCCAAAGGTTCGGGGATGATTCACCCCAACATGGCCACCATGCTCTGTTTTATAACCACAGACGCAGCAGTAGAACTGGATTGTCTGAAAGAAGCCCTGCGGTATGCGGTGGACCGTTCTTTCAATATGATCACCGTCGATAGGGACACAAGCACAAACGACATGGTCTTAGTCCTGGCCAACGCGCAGGCGGCAAATGAGGAAATTACCGTTCAAAGCAAGGACTATTTTATTTTCCGTGATCATTTAACCAGGATCTGCTCCCATCTGGCCCAGGCAATGGCCAAAGACGGCGAGGGCGCTACCAAGATGATTGAGGCGCAGGTCATCAACGCCGCAACGGAAGCTGACGCACGCCTGGCAGCCAGGGCTGTGGCCGGTTCAAACCTCGTCAAAGCAGCCATTTTCGGCGAGGACGCCAACTGGGGCCGTATCCTATGCGCGGCCGGCTATTCGGGGGCCGAATTCAACCCCGACACAGCGGATGTTTTCTTAAACGGTGTAAAAGTAGCCGAAAATGGGTGTTCCCTCGCCGGCTGCGAGGAAGACGCCGCCCGTGCGCTTTCTGAAAACAAAGTGCATATTCTGATTGATTTTAAATCCGGTAATTTTGAAGCTACGGCATGGGGCTGTGATCTTACCTACAATTACGTCAGGATCAACGCCCATTACCGGACCTGATTTTTTATTTCCAGGGAGGCAAAAAGGTTGTCCAAGGTTACTCCGGGGGAGAAAGCCGCTATTTTAGTGGAAGCTCTGCCCTACATTAAAAAATTTTACGGCAAAACAGTAGTAATTAAATACGGCGGTCACGCCATGACCGAAAATGAGCTGAAAAGGGCCGTGCTCACCGACGTGGTCCTGATGAAGTACGTAGGCATCAACCCGGTAATTGTCCATGGCGGCGGGCCGGAAATAAACAGCATGCTCAAACGGCTGGACATCAAATCCACTTTCTTAAACGGCTTGAGGATCACAGATGACGAGACCATGGAAGTTGTTGAGATGACTCTTGTCGGAAAGATCAACAAGGAAGTCGTTTCCATGATCAACAGCTTCGGCGGAAAAGCCGTCGGCTTGTCCGGCAAGGACGCGGACCTGTTCCAGGCCAGGCGTAAAACCGGACAGATAAAAAAACCGGACGGCAGCATGGCCGTCGTCGATATCGGCCTGGTCGGGGAAATAACTACGGTCAATCCCAGGATTATTAACACATTAATTAGTGAAAGCTACATCCCGGTAGTTGCCCCGGTAGCAGTCGGGCCGGACGGGGAAAGCTACAATCTCAACGCTGACCATGCCGCCGGCGAACTGGCCGTAGCTTTAAAAGCAGAAAAGCTGGTCATCTTAACCGACGTGGAAGGCATCTTAAGAGACATCGACGACAAGGACTCTCTCATCTCAGTAGTTGAAACCGGCGCCATACCAGGGCTTATTGAAGAGGGAATAATCGACAAAGGCATGATCCCGAAGGTGGAATGCTGCATCAGCGCCATCAAGGGAGGAGTAGAAACAACCCACATCCTTGACGGGCGGGTGGCTCACTCAATCCTCCTGGAAGTATTTACAGACAGGGGAATTGGAACCATGGTTGTACAATAAAAGCAAGGAGTGTTTCTTTTGACTCACGAACAGATTATCGAACTCAGCGACAAATATGTCATGAAAACATACGGCCGTCTGCCCCTGACCCCCGTAAAGGGGTCGGGAGCGCGCGTCTGGGACGCCCGGGGTAAAGAATATCTTGATTTTCTGGCCGGCATAGCTGTCTGTTCCCTCGGCCACTGCCACCCGGCGGTAGTCAAGGCAATCGCTGAACAGGCCTGTACGCTGATGCACGTTTCCAACCTGTATTATATTGAACAGCAGGCTAAGCTGGCCAGGCTGCTGGCGGAGAACTCCTTCGGAGACCGGGTCTTTTTCTGCAACAGCGGGGCCGAGGCCAACGAGGGAGCAATCAAACTCGCCCGCAAATACGCCAGGATAAACCGCGGCTCCCAAAAATACGGGATTATTACCGCTCTTAAATCTTTTCACGGGCGTACCCTGGCCGCCCTTGCAGCCACGGGTCAGGCCAAATACCAGAAAGATTTCGACCCCCTTCCGGGCGGTTTTAGATATGTCCCTTTTAATGACCTTGCCGCGCTTGAGAGCGCCATTGACAAGAATACCTGCGCAATCATGCTCGAACCCATCCAGGGCGAGGGCGGGATTTATGAGGCAGGACAGGAATATTTGAAGGGCGTCAAAGAACTCTGCAAAAAACACGGGCTTCTGCTTATTTTTGATGAAGTACAGTGCGGGCTCGGGCGCACCGGCGCCTTTTTTGCCTATCAGCATTACGGAATTGAACCCGACATATGCACTCTTGCCAAATCTCTGGGCAGCGGATTCCCGATTGGAGCCATGATCGCCACAGAAGAGGTTGCCGGCGCTTTTTTACCCGGCAATCACGCCTCCACTTTCGGCGGAAACCCGCTGGCCTGCGCGGCCGCCCTGGCAGCCATGCAATTTGTGCTGGAAAACAACGTTATGGAGAACGCCGCCCGTGTGGGAGGCTACTTTAAAACCCGGCTGGAGGTTCTTTCAGGCCAGTTTCCCTTCATTACTGAAGTACGCGGCCGCGGCCTGATGCTGGGAGCGGATCTGACTCCGGGTTCCGCAGACGGCCAGGAAGTTGTCGCCCAATGCCAGGAAAACGGCCTTTTAATTAACTGTATTGACGGTCATATACTGCGCTTCCTGCCCCCGCTTATCATCAGCGAGTCGGACATTGACGAGGCCGCCGGCATACTGGCCGGCGTGCTGAAAAAACTTACCGGCAAATGAGCACACAATAAAAAGTTTCTAGAAACGGATTCTAGAAGGACATCTCATCTTCATAAGCATTCATTGGGAGGATGGATATAAATGACTACTTTTAAAATTCAAGGCCGCGACTTGCTCTGCCTGCATGACTTTACATCCGAAGAAATAAACGCAATCCTGCAGCTGGCCGGCGATCTAAAATCCCGGCAGAAAAGGGGAGAGCCGCATAGTTACCTTCATGGAAAAACACTCGGCATGATCTTTCAAAAACCTTCCACCCGTACCCGGGTTTCCTTTGAGGTGGCTATGTACCATCTCGGGGGCTACGCCCTGCACCTGAATCCGGGCGACCTCCAGCTTGGCCGGGGGGAAACTATTGCCGACACCGCCATGGTGCTTTCCCGCTACCTGGACGGAATTATGATCCGCACCTACGCCCAGGAGGATGTAGAAGAGTTTGCCAGGTATGCGGATATACCTGTAATCAACGGGCTTACGGATCTGCTCCATCCCTGCCAGATCCTCGCCGACCTGCTGACCATACAAGAAAAGAATGGGTTCCTGGAAGGGCTGAAGCTGGCCTACGTGGGGGACGGCAATAATATCTGCCACAGCCTGCTTTTCGGCTGCGCCAAAACAGGCGTCAATATAAGCGTGGCCTCACCTGAAAACTTCCGGCCGAAACCGGAAATTGTGGAACTGGCCAGACAGGACGCACAAAATAAAAGCAGGATCGATATTCTTACAGACCCTGCAGAAGCTGTAACAGGCGCAGATGTAATTGTAACAGACGTTTGGGCCAGTATGGGACAGGAATCCGTCGCCGCCCAAAAATCCGGGGCATTTACCGGTTACCAGGTTAACGACGCCCTGGTAAAACACGCTAAAGAAGATTTTATCTTTTTACACTGCCTGCCCGCGCACCGGGGAGAGGAAGTTGCGGCGGATATAATTGACGGGCCGCATTCCGTGGTCTGGGACGAGGCGGAAAACCGGCTCCATACACAAAAAGCAGTCCTGGCAATGCTTTTATAGCTGCTTACGCTTTAGACGATATAATACTCCTGACGCTCTTTTCAAATTTAGGCCTGGGCAGCATTACGACGCGGCCGCATTTCAGGCACCTTATGCGAAAATCGACACCCGTGCGCATTATTTCCCACTGGTCACCGCCGCAGGGATGGACTTTTTTCATCCTGACCACGTCGCCTACGTTGTACTTGACAAGCACGGGCATCTCCCCACCCCACTGCTAAGAATTAATTCTTCCTACGCCTTGAAGAAAACCTTGTAGCCCTTGTAGGTCATGTAAATGTCCCCTTTATGGGCCACTTCGAACGGCGAATGCATGCCCAGCAGCGGCACACCGCAGTCAAGCACATCCATACCGTAATGCGCCAGCAGGTAGGCGATCGTCCCTCCGCCGCCCTGATCTACTTTTCCCAACTCTCCGGTTTGCCAGACGACGCCTTCTTTGTTAAAAAGCTGCCTTACAAAAGAGACGAACTCTGCGTTTGCGTCACTGGAACTCCGCTTTCCGCCGCCGCCGCCGTATTTATGAAAGGCAGTCCCGCGACCCAGCAGCATTTCGTTATGTTTATCCATCACTTCAGTATAACTGGGATTAGTGCCGGCGGTTACGTCGGCCGACAGAGCCCTGGAATTGGCCAGAATGCGGCGCACGGTCAGCTCGCTGTACTGGGGAAGCGAACAGCCGGCCAGTTCAGCAATGAAATTGGTTAAAAAGACGGACTCCATTCCGGTATTGCCCACGCTGCCGATCTCCTCCTTGTCCGCAAAGAGGGCAACTGCTGTGCGGCTGACGGAATCCAACTCCAGAATCGCCTGCAGGCTTGTAAAAGCGCAAACCCTGTCGTCCTGGCCGTAGCCACCGATCATGCTGCGGTCAAAACCGACGTCCCTTGCCGGAAAAGCGGGCGCCACTTCAAGTTCCGCGCTGATGAAATCCTCTTCGATCAACCCGTATCTGGCATTCAGTTGATCCAGCACAGCCTGCTTCAGTCTTTCCTTTACTTCACGGTTTTCCACCGGATTGCCCCCGACAAGCACGTTCAAAGCCTCTCCTTTTACCGCCTCGCTCATTTTCTTTTCCATTTGATCCTTGGCCAGGTGGGGCAGCAGATCGGCGATGGTGAACACCGGATCGTGATCATTGCTGCCGATAGCTATACGGACGGCATTCCCTTCTTTCGTGAAGACAACTCCGTGCAGCGACAGGGGAATACTCACCCACTGGTATTTCTTAATCCCCCCGTAGTAATGCGTCTTAAACAGGGCAAGGCCAGCTTCCTGGTAGAGGGGGCGGGGCTTGAGGTCCAGCCGGGGGGCGTCAATATGTGAACCAATGACATTCAGCCCTTTTTCCAGTGGCTCGCTGCCGATGACCGCCATGGCCATAACTTTGCCATGTTTTGCTGAATACACCCGGCTTCCGGGAACAATGCGGCTCTGTTCGGTCAAGGGCGTGAAACCGCCTATCTCCGCCCTGGCTATTATTGTATCTACCGCCTCGCGCTCTGTTTTGGCTGCATCTAAAAAATCCCGGTATCTTTCACAGAATTCCATAACATCCTGACGGCCGGCATCGTCCAGGCAATCCCAGACGTGCTTGCTTTCATATGATTCTCCCTTGCTCTGGCCTTTATCTTCCATGTAAGTTACTCCATCCTTTCATTAAGTTAAATTGTTGTTTTTTGGGCAGGCAATATATTATCCGGTATTAAATCGATTATCTTTCCTTCAAACGGGGTTAAAAGATGCCGGCATTTAGGAATTATTACCGAGCTCTGAATAGAGCGGGTATACCAGTTGTCCGGCTGCCCCCCACTGAACATGGAAACCGGTATCTGCAGGGGCATCATCAAAGCAACAAGGATCAGCACAATCACCAGCCCGTTTACAATACCCAGCGCCAACCCCCCCAAACGGTCAACAGGGCCTAAAAAGGCCGTCCTGGCAACCTTGGACAATAGGGACCCTACAAGATAAACCAGCCTGTAAACGACCAGAAAGATTAAGAGAAAAGCGATTATTTCCAGCAGACGCATGGACAGGATATTTTGGATTTGCTCCCCGCCCGTAAAGGAGGACCCCTGCGACGACCACCAGGACATTGACTCATTCCACAAATCTGTAGGAAAAGAGAAGTATTTGCTTAACTTTTCCGTGAGATGCCACTTGCTGCCGGCAAAATCGGCCAGCTGGCTGTCATATTTCATTGCGAAGACGATTCCTAAAAAGATCCCCGCCAATCTGGCTATTCCCTTAAGCAAACCTGTTGTCAGACCCCGCCAGGCAAACCATCCGATGATCACAAGTATGGTTACATCAACCCAGTTCATTTTCCGATCACATCCTTATCCGAACTTCAAAACCCTTTAAAAGTGGAAAGGCAAATGTGTCCGCCCTGCGCTGACAGTCAAGCTATTGACATCCTACAGAAAACATTTTACCATGAAAGTAACTTTTTTCATAAATAAACACCTGGCACATTCTTTTTCCATCTATTATATTTTTTATTCATAGGAGGATAAATATGAACCCGGAAGCCCAAAAATTATTTGAGGAAGCGGAAGGGTTATTCAAAGATAATAAATTTGCGGAAGCGGCCAGGATTTATTCGCTTTCCATAGCAGAATGCCCCACCCTTCCGGCTTACCTTAACCAGGGAAACTCATTTTTCTCTATTATGCAGTTGGATGAGGCCGAGGAAGCCTTCTTCCTGGGCCTGGAACTGGCCAGGGATGAAAAAGACAGGTGGTTTGAAGGAATTTTTCTGGGCAACCTGGGCTTTGTGGAAAGCGCCAGAAATGATCCTCAAGCAGCCCTTAATTACTACCTAGATGCGCTGGCGATTTTTAGAGAAACC
Source organism: Desulfotomaculum sp. (assembly GCA_003513005.1). Classification (NCBI taxonomy): domain Bacteria; kingdom Bacillati; phylum Bacillota; class Clostridia; order Eubacteriales; family Desulfotomaculaceae; genus Desulfotomaculum; species Desulfotomaculum sp. The sequence continues at coordinate 17,465 of DOTD01000054.1, read as the reverse complement.
GGACACATCAGGAACGAAGCGGATCAATTATGCAGCATCGGAACAGTCCACCAGGACCTGGGGGAAACGGAATACGCCTTGAAATACTTCGGGCAGGCTCTTTTAAAATACAAAGAAGCAGGCGCCAAAAGAGGCGTCGGCAGCCAGCTGAATAATATGGGGCTTATCCTCGCCCGGATGAACAGGAGCAGCCAGGCGGAAGGCTACTTTAACAAAGCCCTGGAGATTTTTAAAGAACTGGACGATCAAACGGCAATCGCAGCCCAGCTGATGAACATCGGCAGCACCTACCGGGACAGGCAGGAAAGTAAGCAGGCACTCAAATTTTACGATGAATCGATGGCCCTTTACAGTAAACTCGGCGATATCTGGGGCATGGCCATGCAGTACAGCAACATAGCGTACATCCACGCGATGGATAACAATCATCAAGGCGCTTTAGACAACTTCCGTAAATCAAAGGAATTATTCAGCAAAATAGATACACCGGAATGGCAGATGGAGTCCCTCGACCAAAACATTAAAAAACTGATCGAACTACTCCAAAAAAGCTAGACGCAAGGACACAAGGGACAAAGGACACAAGGGGACGGTTCTCTTGTGTCAATACAGGTGTCATTCCATTAAAGTGAAAGGGATCCCCTTGACAGAGGGCGTCGTTATTCACAGGTGAGCGATATTGCGGAGTGCCGCCACAGCACCCGGTGAAGCTTCGGTTACAGGACCGCTGTGCGAAACCAGCGGCATATTATCAAAGTTCTTAAAATGACTTAGTGATGTCAGGGATTTGATGTTTGGGATGTTGTGCTGCCTGCCATGCCGCCTTTGCAGCACCGCCTGGTCCTGTCCGAAGCGAACCGTGACAACGGCGGCCTAAGGCAAACATGGGCACGTAGACAGTTGACCTCCTAAGGCAAGAATATTTACGGGATGTTTAGCAAGCAAGCAAGCAAGAACCGTCCCTACTTGCCTTTGTCCCTACTTGCCTTCTACTTGCCTTTGGAAAGTGAGGATAAGTTATGAAAGGCCTGGAACTTTGCGAAAATTATTTTATAAAGTGCGGACTCCCGATGATCAACCGGAAATTCGCCGGCTTCAAGGACAGGATAGCAGCGGGGCTTGTGGGCGACGGCTCGGAATGCTATGGATTTGACGACGAGATTTCCAGGGACCACGACTGGGGTCCCTCCTTTTGCCTCTGGCTGACCAAAGACGACTTCGAGCAGATCGGACAGCAGCTGCAAAAAGAATACGACAACCTCCCCGATGAATTCGAAGGGTTCAGCAGGACAATCAGCGAATTTGGGGAGGGCAGAGTCGGAGTCTTTGAAATAGGCGAGTTTTACAAAAAGTTCATCGGCATTTCACGCCTGCCGGAAAAACTAAACGAGTGGTTTCCCCTTCCCGAAAGATACCTGGCAGCCTGCACAAACGGCAAAGTCTTCTATGATCCCCTGGGCGAGTTTACTTATTTCAGAAACAAGCTGCTGGAATTTTACCCGGAAGACATCAGGCTGAAGAAAATGGCCGCCCGGTGCATGGCCATAGCGCAGAACGGCCAGTACAACTATATGCGCTGCGCCAAAAGGCATGAACACGTCGCAGCCCAGTACGCCGAAAGCAAATTCTACTCGGACGTAATATCCCTGGTCTTCCTGATCAATAAAAGATACATGCCGTATTTTAAATGGATGCACAGGGCTGTCCGGGACCTGCCTATACTGGGAGAAGATATCTACCAGACGATCTTCAAGGCTGTGAACACGAGCGGCAGCGTTAAAAAATACCGCCTGATGGAAGATATCTGCGAAACTATTATTGGCGAACTAAGAAGAGAAAACTTGAGCGACAGCAAGAGCGAATCCCTGCTGGACCACGGCCCGGCCATCCAGTCCGGGATTGAAGAGCCCCGGCTGAGAAACTTAAGCGTCTGGCTTGGCGGACCCTAATTCATCCGCAATTTCCGGAAGGGCACGATTAAAAGAGCCACCAGCAGAATCAGCCCGGCATAGCCGAAAAGCGGATAAAGCAGCCGGACCAGAAAATTGAAATTCAGGCCGGCCAGCGGTATCGCGATAAGAGTAGCTCCAATCCCTACCACCTTGTAGCCCATCCCCTCCCCCGGAGCAAGGCGGCTGGCCAGCCCGTGCGCATCGGCAATGGTCGTTGTCAGCATGGCTATCCAAATCAGCAGGCCGAGCAAGAGCTGCAGAATAAACCCCGCCGAACGCGAAATAAACAGGACGGGCACCTGGCAGTCCAGCACCGACGGGTAGAACGACAAGCCCGCCAGGGTAATCAGCCCCGCCGTAACCCCAAGAATCAGCCCTCCCAGGGCGCCCCCGGCAATGCCTGTTTTAAACGGAACGGATCTCCCCAAAGAAGACAGCAGAGCGACAGGAACGACCATGTTATAGGAAACATACAGGATACTCGACCAGCCCCAGCTTGCGGCCACCCTTTTGTATTCCAGAAGCTCCGGAAAAGGCTTGGGCAGACCTCCCTGATGCTGGATGGCCAAAAACGACACTATCGCGAGAACAATGACTTTTAAAGGAACGAGAACCAGGTTGAAATTCAATATCCCCGGCAGCCCTTTGATTAGCACAATACAGGTAATCAAGACCGTCAGCATTGTACCCTGCCAGTTGGGCAGGCCCAGCTGTTCGGCAAAAACCGCCCCGCTGCCGGCAAGCATGACCACAAGGCCGCCCGGGAGCATTATCAGGGTAAGCAGGTCCATCAGCCCGGCTGCCCGCTTCCCCATCAGAGACTGGAGCAGTTCAATATAATTAGCCGTCCGCAGCTTCGTGGCCAGAAGCATAATCAGCGCTCCCAGGTAAACAAACAGCATAGTGGCCAGCGCTATCCCCCAGAGACCCTTCGCTCCAAAAACCATAAAAAACTGCATTAACTCCTGGCCGGAGGCAAAACCCGCGCCGATTACCGTGCCCGCATAGACCATTGCAATTTTAAAAAGCAGCAGAGAACTTTTATTTTGCCTCAAAACAATCCCCCGGTTATGTTTATGCAAAAAAGGAATATTTAAGGTTATCTTTGGAAATATTATTTAATAGTTTTGTTTTAAGGAGGAGCTTTTTTTGGAGGGTCTTGAATTGAACCAGAAAGCCGAAACAGCAAACACCCGGACCAGGATACACCTGGAGGATCCTCTCGCGGCCATCAAATTCGGCTGGGACCTGGCAAGCAGGCTCAACGGAAACGCTGCCTTGAGCAACTCCCCAATACTGCTTTGCATAGGAACGGACCGTTCAACTGGGGATTGTCTCGGCCCTTTGGTGGGGAGTAAACTTTCCGCCATCGAGCAGGATTACTTCGACGTATACGGCACGCTGGACAAACCGGTACACGCCAGCAACCTGGAGCAAAGGCTGGAAGAAATCCGGAAAACCTACGAAAACCCGTTTATAATAGCAATCGACGCCTGCCTGGGCAACCAGGAAAATGTCGGCTGCATTAATATAGGAAATGGTTCTTTACAGCCCGGGGCCGGGGTTAACAAAAACCTCCCCCCGGTGGGAGAAATCCATATCACCGGAGTCGTCAACATAGGCGGGTTTATGGAATATCTTGTTCTCCAGAACACCAGGCTGAATCTTGTTATGAGCATGGCCGATCTTATCGTTCAGGGCATCATGCAGGCGATAAACCATTGTTCGGGAGAAGAACTGGTCAGGGAAGTCAGCATAACCCAGGATAATTAAAAATACAGGGCAGCATACCAAAAAGGAGTCAGGCAAACAAAAGCCTGGCTCCTTCCTCCACATAAAGCTAAATCTTCAGTTTTACAGCCAATCCATTTCCCTTAAACTGCTCAAAATTTCTTCAGGAGTTTTCCCGTCAGCTTCAATTACAGGAACTTCAGTCATAATATCCTGCATACCCATCACATCGTCGTCCATACCGCTGATTACGTATGCGTCCGCATCCTCCTGCCCGGTGAACTTGACTACTTTGTAGCCGGACTTTTCCAGATAATCCTTGACATTTCCCAGGGTGTCCTCAACAGCAATTGTCTTCAATACTGCACCTCCGAATGTAATCTTGTTTAAACTAGGAAATAGTATAAACAAAAGTTACATTATTATCCCTTTAATGGCGCAAGGCTGACAATTCCCTGAGCAGCTGAATGACTTCTTCGTCGCTGACCTGTTGAAAATCCATGTAAAACTGCCCCACGGCGTAAAAAACCGGCGGGATGACGAGGCAGATTACTTCGTCAACTTCACTTCTCAACGCGTCAAGCGTATCGGCGGGCGCCACCGGAACCGCCAGGATCAATCTTTTCAAGGAAAACATTTTTCTTACCGAACGCAGAGCCGCCATCACGGTATAACCCGTGGCTATGCCGTCATCGACCAGGACCACCTGCTTGTTGTCATAAGACGGATAATCTTCCTGCCCCCGGTACATTTTCATCCGGCGGCGGATTTCTTCAACCTGTTCGGCGATAACGTCCTGCAAATCATCTTCTTTAAGGCCCAGCATCTTCAAGACGCTGTGATTGTAAATCGCTGTCCCGTCCTGGGCAACTGCGCCCACAGCCGCCTCCGGATTGTGAAAGGTCCCTATTTTACGGGGAATTATAAGATCAAGAGGAGCCTTCAGTATGCGGGCTACCTGAGCTCCGACCACAACACCCCCGCGGGGTATGGCTAAAACGACGCCGTCATCGAAAGAAATTTTCTGAATGGCTTGTGCAAGCATTGTCCCTGCTTCAATCCTGTCCCGGAAAACCATCAGCCCATTACCCCCCTTAAAAACTTTTCATAAGAAGAGCTTATCAAACTAAGCAAAATAACCTGTGATGTAGATTACAGCTAAAATAACAACCAGGATGCCCAGGATGGTAATGATCAGCCGCTCGGGCAAAAACTTCTGCAGATAGGCGCCCGAGTATGTGCCTAAAAACCCGCCCAAACCGAACAAAACTCCCAAAAGCCAGTCGGGCGCAGGATTGCCCTGCAGTTTTGCTGAGGAAAAAAAGAAATAATAGCTGGCTATACCCGCTATTGATGTTAAAAAGTTGCCGGTCAGTGTCGACCCCGCTATTGTATAGACGGGCAGCTTTAAAACAGAAACGCAAACAGGGGCAATAATGGCGGCCCCGCTAATCCCGTAAACGCCTCCGACCAGCCCCACCGCCAGGGCTATTCCAAAAAGTATTAAGGGATTGAAAGAATATGTTTCCCCCCAAAAATCATAATCAATCCTTTTAAATGACACCAGGACGGTTTTAACCGTCAGCCCCGGGGGAATTCCGGACACTAATTTACCGCCCGGCTGTTTTTTTATCCTGTCCAGGAATTTATCTTCCAATACACCCTTCCCGCGCCCCTTCCTGGTAAAAAGCTGATAGGCGCCCAAACCAAGCAGCACAATGCCCATAAACAATTTAAAAGTTTTCGCGTCCGGTAAAAAAACGACTCTAATCCAGGCGCCGGCAAATACTCCGGGAATGGTCCCCGAGACAATGACCCAGGTAAGAGGCCAGTTCATCCGCCTCTCTTTTATGAAACGTACCATTCCGCCGGGTGCCGCCACAAGGTTGCAGATGAAATTGGTCGGAGTAGCAGCCGGGCTTGTATAACCCAGCACGCTTACCATAAAGGGCAGTATTAAAAAGGCGCCGGATATTCCCGCTCCTGTCGATAGTGTAGAGATAAGAAAAGCTACCGCCGGTGGGACAAAGGGTGAAACATGGACACCGGACACGGGAAAATACATGGTTTGCTACCCCTGTTCATGGTCAAAGGCCAAAAGAAGTCTGATTCCTTTTCTTCTCCTGGTGTTTTTTAAGAGCCAAATCGACGAGCCGGTCCAGCAATTCCGTAAAACCAATCCCGCTAAGCTCCCAAAGCTTCGGGTACATGCTGAAACGGGTAAATCCCGGAATTGTGTTAATTTCATTTACATAAACCTGGCTGCCGCCTCTGGTGACAAAAAAGTCCACCCGGGCCATGCCTGCGCAGTCAATCGATTTGAAGGCGGCAACAGCCAGTTCCTGAATAGTCCTGGTTGTTTCCTCCGGTATTTCAGCGGGCACCTTCCAGTTTGACAGGCCGTCCCTGTACTTTGCCTCATAATCGTAATATTCCTTAAGAGAAAAGACCTCCCCGGGAACAGAGGCTACCGGATCATCATTCCCCAGCACAGCTACTTCTATCTCCCTGCCGTCGATAAATTCCTCGACGATCGCTTTCCGGTCAAATTTTAGAGCCAGAACAAACGCCTCAATAAGCTCCTGGCGGTCGTGGGCTTTGGATATCCCCACGCTGGAACCCAGATTGGCGGGTTTAACAAACAATGGATAGGTAAAATTTCTTTCCACTTCGCTGATTACAAAATCCCTTTTCCCTTCCCATTCGCTGCGCAGGCAGTGCCAGAAACGGGGTTGCGGGATGCCCTCCTGGGCGAAGACTTTCTTCATGATAACTTTATCCATCCCTACGGCGGAAGCTAAAACCCCGCCCCCGACATAAGGCAGGTCCGCCATTTCAAGAAGACCCTGGACAGTGCCGTCCTCGCCATAGGTACCGTGAAGGACCGGAAAAACCAGATCAACCTCACCGGCTAAACCGGCGCTTCCCTGAAAAGATTCAGTTTGAACCAGCCCTTTTACAAAAGGGTCGCCAAGCAATGCTACCGGCATACCATTATCCTTATTGTCCAAAACATCAGGAGCGCCTGCGCTTTTGAGCCATCTTCCATCCTTGCCGATGTTGACGGGAATCACCTCATATTTTTGCCTGTCCAAAGCGTTTAATACAGCAGAACCGGACTGGACGGAAACCTCATGCTCCCCCGAACGTCCGCCAAACAAAACCAGCACCCGCAGCTTTTTTCTGTCTATTTCAAAACGCCCCCTGTAATTATTATTTCTAAAAAAATCTATTCGTATTTTCTTTTTATAAAACTTTTATAGAACTGGCGCCTCTAACTTGTCCCACAAAGATTACCTGTGTTAGAATAGTCTATAGGTTGGCCCGTCCTTGGTATTAAAGAAGAAGAAAAGTGTAAAACTGTTTTAATAGGCCCCTTTTTTTAACAGCTGAAAACCGCATCAGATATACTTTCAGAAAGGACATGCGGCATGCAGGTTTACCAATTTCCTTCAGTTGAAGATCAAGAAGTAATCAGGACGGCAGTTGAAGTTTTTTTAAATACGCAAACCGGTTTGGCAAGAAACAGAATGCTGAAAACAATACGCGCTATCCTTGACCGGTATCGGATATCGCGGTTCGGTTTCTCTGATTATACCGTGGAAGCGACAAAAATGCCAGGATTTTGTACCGTTAAGGCGAGGAACCTCGTTTCCGGCTACAACTGCCCCTGGTGCGGAGAAATGCTTTACGGACTGCAGAGCAAGGTAAGAATACTGAGCATCCAGGAGCGCCTGAACAACCACCTGGTAACTTACGGCTGCAGGTGCGGAAAAGTATTTGCCAAGTACGAAAACCTTGACTGATCTTCTTAGCCTAACCCGCCACTATGTTGACAACTAATTTTTGCTATGGTAGCATCATAAGTGCAGGTTTATAAAGATGCGCCGAAGTGGCGGAATTGGCAGACGCAGCGGACTCAAAATCCGCCGGTGGCAACATCGTGGGGGTTCAACTCCCCCCTTCGGCACCATAATTTATCCAAAATTCCTTGTGCTACAAGGGTTTTTGAGATCTTAACCATATCTTATTCATTATTCATCTTCTACCTTTATCAATTCGTGCGCCGTACCCTTACCAGCTTCAAGCTTTGCGATAGACTTCATTAACCGCGCTTGGTTTTTTTCGCCATAAAATGGGTCAGCGGTGATTTCAAAAGGTATTTTTCCTTGCCGGACAACCGCCTTTGCAAAGATAGTAAAAGCTGTCGTCATATTCAAGCCCATATCTTCAAAAAGCCTTTCCGCTTGCTTCTTTAGGTTTTCGTCCATACGAATAGTAATGCTTGTAGAAGCCATATTATCAATCCCTTCCTGTATTGATATTGTAAGCATATTCACTTACATTGTCAATACACTATATGCGTATTCGCAATTGAACAGTACTACTTTTCTCGTTCACTAAGGATTCCCAAATTAACTTTTTTGTGATAATATATTTTTATAGTATTACGGTATTACCATGGAGGGATCCTTAATGGAGTATACAACTTTAACATCAAAAGGACAGGTAACAGTTCCAAAGGAGGTTAGGGATAAATTTAATTGGAAAAAAGGCACAAAACTTAAATTTTATCTTGATGGCGAGGAATTGAAAGTCAAGGAAATTACGATTTCTGACGAAATGGAAGATTTGCTTTTAAAAGACTTAATGGATTTGGGATATAGAGGAAAAGCTCTTAAAGCCAAACTTATTGAACGAAAGGATATTTTAAACAAGACTTTTAACAAATTCATAGAGGAACGGCTTCAAGAGGAAACTGTTTCTTTGGAGGATGCCATTGGGAGTATAGAGAATGAAGAAAGAATATGAAATCCGGCTATCCAAAGGCGCAGTTAGAGACCTCAAAAAGATGGAACCTGCTTTAAGGGATTTTTTGTATAACAGAATCCATGAAATTGCTGAAAACCCATACAAAAACAACAAGCTATCTGGCCCTTACAAGGAACTCCGTTCCCAGCATAACAAATTTAAAGGTAAGGAATACCGGGTTATCTATTACATAGACGAAGAAGGCAGATTAATAGTGATTGCCCTGGTGGGGTCTAGAGAGAACATATATGACGAGTTAGCCAGAAGATTAAAGTGGTAATGGTCGTTAAACGCTATATTTTATCAACAAATCTCTCATATGCTCCTCATTAGCTCCCCCGCAATGTCCATATTCTCAATTCGCATAATGCTTTCTTCAGATGTACCATAGCTGAGAAAATTGATACTTCCGTACCATACGACCCGCTGATCCATAATCGCGAATTTCTGATGGATCCGGTCTTTTGTTTTCACAATAATACCATGTTGTGTAAGCAGCTCTATACACTCCGCGATTTTCACCCTATCCTTTTCGACATAGTTTCCAGGCGGTTTTGTAACAACTGTAATCTTCGCGCTGGCGGCAGCCAGATAATTCAAAGCAGACAATACCCGCCGCTTTGTCACAAATGGACTGACAATCAAAATTTCAGTTTGAGCCGCCAAAATATCAACGGAATAAACCGGGAAAAACGTGTGGCTGTCAAAAATTGAGTGAACTTCTTCCAACGGCTGCGGCGTTCCCTTTGCTTTGTATCCAATGGCGGCGTAACCTCTCAGACGCTTCTGATACATTTTTTCCAGCATTGCCACATGAACATCTACATAATCGTAAACTTGAACCTCATTCTTGCCTTCATATAAGCGGTGCAGCCGCCCGGCGTACTGTTGGAGCGTTCCCTTCCACGATATTGGCATAGCAAGAAAAAGCGTATCCAAACGCGGCATATCAAAACCTTCGCCTACATATTTCCCAGTGGCAACAAGAACGAAAGATTCGTCTTCAGCAATACCGGCAACGGTTTTCAAGGTTTCCCGGCTTTTCTTTTGGGTTTCGCCGCCTGTTAAAGCAATCACGTTTTTTATGCGCGGCTTTAACTGAGACGCCAAGTATTTCACATGCCCGGTGCGTTCGGTGAGGATAATCGGATTCCGCCCTTGTTCCACGGCGGCGGTAACATCCTGTATGATTAAGCTGTTGCGAAGCTCACTGTTTTGAATATCATTGTAAATATCGGTAATCGTCCACTTGCTTTCGTCCTGATGAGCCGGTTTTTGAAACCTCGTGAAACGCGGAATCACAAAATGTTCAAACGGACGCGCCGCCGCCTGTTCCTTCGCGTCCACGCGATAACGGATTTTTCCGCATTGCATATAAATAATTGGATGATGGCCGTCCTGCCGCGTTGGAGTTGCAGTCAGGCCGTAGACATATTTGGCGTTTGCAGTTTTCAGTATCTGCTCGAAACTGAACGCCGACACATGATGACATTCGTCCACAATTATCATGCCGTAATTTCTTACAATTTCCTTGACCTCATCTCCGGACACTAAAGACTGCATAACCGCCACATCTATGATTTCGCCCGGATTGTTTTTGCCGCCGCCGATTTGACCGATGATGGATTTTTTGCGTTTGCGTCTCTTGGGTGTGAGTTCAATTACCGGTTCTTCATTGATTATCAAAAACTCATTCATTCGCTCTATCCACTGGGACAATAAATTTGTACGATGTACCAAAATTAGCGTATTTACTTTGCAATCCGCTATTAAACGCGCTCCGATAACGGTTTTCCCAAACGCCGTGGCAGCGGATAAAATGCCGTTGTTATGCGCCAAAAGCGCGTCCGCAGCCTGCTGCTGTTCGCCGCGCAGATCACCTTTAAACCTAACATCCAGCTTGCGCCCTTTATTGGTTTCGTCATTGAATTGTATCCTGACACCGTTATCTTCCAAAAGTTCACAGACATCGTCTTCCAAACCACGCGGCAAGCATAAATATTGCCCGGTTTCGTAAGAGCAGGAAATAATCCTTGGCTTATCGAACGTAGAAAGCCGCATAGCCTGCGCCTTGTAAAACTCAGGATTGCGAAACGCCGCCAAGCGCTTCAGCGCGTTAAGCGCGGGGCTTGAAATCCCTGACTTCTCAACATATAACATATTCGCGAGGACAATCTTTACCGTATCCGGAAAGTCAAATCTGGTCAGCTTTTGTTCCGGTTTCTTGCCTTCCAACGGTTTTTCTTCCTCGGAATCCCGGCGCAAATCACCAAGCTCGCCTGACGGCGACAGTTGCTTAATAAACGACTCTGTTTCTTCCAGCGTATATTTTTTGACGTTGTACAAATAGTTCCATTGGTCAGCATAGGCATTGAAATTTTCATCAACAAATACGCTGTTCCCATGTTCACGAGGTATCTTTTGAAGCGGAAGCGCGATTAAGTTGCCGAATCCGCCCTTTGGCAATGTGTCTTGATTGGGAATCATCCGGTCATACGTTTTGAATGACAACGCATGATGTTTGCTCATAGCATGGGTAATCAAACTGCTGCCAAACTTCCGTGCTGTGCCTGTTGGAATGTTTTCGGCAAAGAACATCCAGAAGTGAAACCCCTTACCGGAACGTGAACGTTCCACCGCCATGCTTATGCCTTTTTCAGCGCAAGCCTCGCGAATAGCGGTAACGTCGCGCCGCAAATCCTCAGGACTATAATCTTTGCCATCGAAGTCGAACGCCAAAAATTTGCAGGTTTCATCAGAAAACATCGGATACACTCCGGCGGTCAGCTGCCCTTTAAGATGTTTTTCAACTGCGCCCGCATCATACTTCACAAAATTCTGATTAGGACATTCCCCGCATTTTATCTTACCGCCGCCAGATTTTGGACAAAGTGGCAACCATTCGTTCTGGCAGACGGGAACATATCCAGCAGAGCCTTTTTTAGCGTTTTCCCATCGTTTGGCGTAAACGTCATCGCACCCCGCGAATAACGATACAAACAGCTCCACTTTTTCGGTTGGCGTACTGTGATTATGAATACCCGTTGGCGGTTCCTGTACAACCTCGTCAATATGTGTGAACCGTTTGACATGGCGCCCATTGTGTTCGACAATTTCATTCCACATCGCCGCCGGACGTGCCCAAAGCCCGCCATCGCCATACAATGCCCGGTAAATCACTACTTCCTCCAGCGTTTCACTGTGGGTCGCCGTGCCGATAACATCGTATTCGCTGCCTTTGAAGTGGACGTATTTACCGGGTTTAATATACATATCAAGCATCTCCAAGTATTCTGAAATGAAGACTTTTAATCTCTTTATACCGTTGCTCGTAACTACAACTTTCTTAGTTATTTCAATATAACCTGTACCTCTTTCCCAAGGCAGCGGGCAACCTTTGACAAAAAGTCCAGTGATGGATTGTACATTCCGCTTTCCAGGCGGCTGATATTGGATTTTTGTGTCCCAACCCGAAGCGCCAATTCTTCCTGGGTAATATTTTGGCTGGTTCGCGCTTCAATGATTTGCGAAATGACATCATAGCGCGGTTTCAATTTTTCGTATTCTGCTTTGAGTTCTTCATCCTTCATTAAAAGTTTCTATTACGATCACGAAGATTACGGCTTTATGAGCATCCGCTTACAAACATGGGCGCCGTTTGAGGTTCAAATTGCGTTGAACGGCTTAAGAGTGGCTAAAACGTTTACTTGATAAATCCGGCAGCAAGTACGTCCTCAATGGGAATAAGTTCCTCGGCGTGGAGGATTATTCCGTGGCGCAAGACTTGTTGGACAGCCAACGTAGCGTAAGATGGATTGAAATGCTGTCAGGATTCATTCTGTGAAGTTTTTCCATCAATGACCCGGCTGTTTGGGAATGATCTAAGCTATACCTGGACTCTTTGGCAAAGCGAGTGGGCAAAAGACTATATCTTTCACGATCAACAAGAACTACAAAAAGCACATGGGCTATTTGTTGCGTCATGCATTATTTGAGTTTACCATGAACAATCCAGCGAAATTCAAAATATATCGAACCGTTTCAGGGCGATGAAAGCGGCGAAAAGAAACTCCGTCCGATGCGTCAAGGGATTGCCGATATTTCACCGCGAACAAAGATTTGCAGGAAAGCGTATTAAGAATTTTACTGAACAGGCAGCCACTATGAAGGAGGACGTAACGGTAAGCGAGGTATTATCGCATGTTGCAAAGCCTATCCGCTAAAGACGGCAAGAAATATCGTGCGCTTGATGTGACCGGCAAGGATCTTGCGTTATTGAGAGCTATCGCTGACCCCAAATTTAATGTAGACGCTATCTCAAATCTAAGGAAGGCGCATTAACAGCACAATAGGCTTTGCAACCTGCGCACATTTTTTCTTTCTCCAAAATTGAAAGTTTCCATAAATGCACAATATTTATCTATCGCGGCCACAATGTATACTTCCTTATATTTGGGCGGTGTTACTGTCAAAGGCCACATGTGTTTCCGGATGATATCCTGTTCCAGTTTGTTTAAATGGAAATATTTATTCGCATTCTGCAAAGCGACGTGAGGATGCGTCAGGCCATGCAGCCCCTTGTGCGGTTTTTCAAGATGCCAGTCGTACAGAAAAAAATCATGAAGCAATCCTCCTCTGGCCGCCGAACGATAATCAAGCCCCATCCGCCTGCAAACAAGATAGCTGCTGTACGACACATAAAGGCTATGCTTTAAACAATTGATGTCGCTGTGTTGGATATAATTTCCCATCGGCCGGACCATTTCATGGTTGATCAGCCCGCTTATACAGTCCATGTATTCCGCATCAGCGAAGGAATCCGGTTCCAGTCTTAATTTTGAAATGATCCAGCCGTTCATTTAATATTGCTCCTTTTATGCGTTATTTTCAGTTTCTTGACCTGATCATGGAGATCACCAGTACCAAAACAACAATAGCCGCCGATGCCAAACCTACTTTTAAGACGGTAATATTGAAAAAATACATTTCGCTGCTTCTATCCGCACTAAGGCCGGAGCTTATCAGGACTCCGGCGATGATAATGCTTACGGCAAGCAAAATCAGACTGAAGGATATCCTGTTGAAAATTCGTTCCAATCGCCTTTGAAGTTTATCCATCTCTTTCATCTCAAATTGAACGGCAAAGTCCGCATCTGCCGCTTTATGCAGAAGGCTTTGCATTGCGGCCGGGAATTCGCTCAACAGATTCCAATAATCTAATAAGCTCTTTTTTATTCCGCTTCCCATTCTCTCGACTGAAAGCGACTGATAACGCAGCTTTTTAGCGATAGGTTCCGCAATAACAAGGGAGTTAATATCCGGGGCTAATTTTTCCAACAGTCCTTGAAGAGTTGTCAATGTTTTGGAAAGCAAAGCAAATTCACGGGGTGTTTTTACATGGTTCAAAAACGCAATATGAAAGATTTCCTGGAGCAGCTTATCAATTTTCATCTCGTTCATAGGCATCGTTAGGTACTTTTCGATCAACGCATCGATGTCTTTTTCAAAGCTTTTCACATTGCTTCGAGAAGTTGCGGCCTCCATAGCAAAAATGGAGTTGACCACCATTCGACTGTCTTTGAAGGCAACCCCGATAAAAAAATTTGAAATCGCTCTTTTCCGGGATTCGTTGAGGCAACCTACCATCCCCAAATCAAGAAATATGATGGTACCGTCCGGCATGACCTGAATATTGCCCGGATGCGGGTCCGCATGAAAAAAACCGTCTCTGAGTATTTGATTGCATATGGAGGCGGCAAGCCTCTCGGCGATCTTTCTCCGATTAATGCCCGCCAGATCCAAGGCGGCAGAATCGCTGATCTTGATGCCTTCAAAATACTCCATGGTGAGAACCCGATTTGTCGTATATATCCACTTCACTTTCGGGACTGTTACGCCTTCGTCCCGGCTGAGATTAAGCCTGAAGGCATCCGCGTTTTCCCCTTCTTTGGTAAAATCCAGTTCATTTTTAAGCGTGTTTTCAAAATCCGCCACCATACCGCTAAAATCATAAATCTCCCCGTATTTTGTGTGATGGTCGAGAAGATACGCCATATCTTTTAAAATGTTTAAGTCCAAATCTATGAGTCTTTCTATTTCCGGCCTCTGAACCTTCACGGCCACCTGCTTTTCCGAAATCAGTCTGGCGCGATGGACTTGAGATATGGATGCCGCGGCTACAGGCGCCTCGTCAAATTCTTTAAAGATATTTCCCAGCGCGTCATTAAATTCCGTTTCAATGAGCGTCTTTACCTCAGAAAAAGGAAACGGCTGCACCGAGTCTTGCAGCTTTTTAAGTTCTTCAATAATATCAGCCGGTAAAATATCCCGTCGTATGCTTAAAATTTGTCCCAGTTTAACAAACGTCGGACCCAGTTCTTCCAAGGCCATCTTCAGCCTTCTTCCTGCTGAAGCTCCGGCCGTGTCAGGCACGGTTCCGACGTCTGAAATTCTATTTTTGGACCTTAAAGGATAAGGAAGCCTAAGTCGCTTTACAAGCAATCCAAAACCATGTTTTGTAAAAACAGCAATGATTTCTTTATATCTTCTGGCACGAATGCGCCTGTAATTCATCATCTCAACTCTATCCCGCGATTCCGCAATATTTAAGCAGAGGGGAAAGGAGACACTTCTATCGTTTCATCACATAGCAAAAACATATTTAGATTGATTTGCCTTTTTTCCTGAGCCTGCCACTTTTCCGGCACTTTGAAACATTTTTTCCTTTACTTTGTGCCCTCGTTTTTGAAGCATCCCTGTTCCCGGAGTACTTGCTGCATTTGTTCTCTGACAATTTCTCTGATTTCATCTTTTGCAACAAGGTCTTCTTTTCTTGCCACATTTACATGATCCAGAGCCTTGGTGACCTCACCCTGAATCAGCTTTTTCAGTTCTTCTCTCTGTTCTTCGCCTCTTTGCATAAGCTCGCTCGCAAACTGCCGGGCGTCTTTTTTGGCCACCTCGCCTCTGCCGACCAGTTCCTCAACCACTTCCTCCACCTTTTCCCGTGAATACAATAAAAGCCCTAATCCTAAGTTGATTGTCTTTTCAAATGCGTTTGACATAATACACACTCCCTCTTAATTTAATAGGCTCTCCGCCAAATTTAAGGATTCAAAGGCGCTGTCCCGGTCGGAACCGAGTATTATTTGAATAGATGTTCCGATCAAAGCGCCAAGAACTAATTTAGCTACCGTTTGAGGAGAATATCCAAGATATCTTTCATTGATTTTCGTGTAGGTCAATAGGTTTCTTTCAATAATCTCCGTCAGTTCAGTAAATAAGCTGTCCAGTTGTTCTCTAAAAGACGGAATCCATAAAGCCTGTGCTATAAAATCAATAAAAAGTTTCAAAAGTTTTGGTTTATCCCTGATCAGTTCCTTAAAGAACCTCACGAGGGACGCGAGCTTCTCTTGCTCACACGTGACAGATTCCAAATTTCCTTCTGTTTCATGTAAATATTGGAGTGTCATCATATTGATAACTTCAATGAGCAATTTTTCTTTATTCTTATAGTAGTATGTTACTTGGCTTAACGCGACTCCGGCTTCCTCGGCAATATTTCGCATGGATACATTGGCATAGCCTCTTGTGGAAAGACATTCAAAGGTCGTTATAAGGATTTTCTCAGATGGGTTTGTTTTATCGGTCTTTTGCTGCATGTTGTACCTCCAGATTATTGGTCGTACGTACGTACTAACTTTATCATAATTATTTTAGCAATGTCAAGTAACCCAGCATTGATAAATAGCTGAAGGGTCTCGGAAACCAAAAATAACCAGCAGCATCTAGCAGGAAACAAATAACATTAAAACCACAAACATACACAAAAAAGCTGAAAAACACGTTCCTTGATAACTTCATAGCGTTGGTTTATGGGTGGCCGGCAGGTCTAACCGGAAAAAGGCAATAATCAGCCAGCCCGGCAAAAACCAAATATTTTTGCCGGGAAAGAATCTAGGCATAGGAGCTTTAACTACGCAGCCTGTTTGATTCCGATAATCTCGGCCAGCGTTACCCGGGACTGGTTAACCCAGGCATCCAGGTGCTGGTTAATCGCCCCCAGGGTGAGCCGCCAAAAGATCCTTCTTTTACTGCGGGCCCTGATCCTTTCCAACCGGTAGTCAATCTTCTGGCGCTTGTTCGTCCGTTCCGAGGCGCTACGCCGGGCGTACACCTTTTTCCAGGCCTTAGAATTCCGGGGTGTTTTGGAAAAAAGCCTTAAATCCCACTCCGGCTTGTTATAGACAACTCTTTCGTACTTGGAAGGAGAGCATTTGTTCAGGCATTCCGGCACTTTGCCGCAGGCCGAAGGGCAGCGCCATTTAATCCGCCGGCGGCCTTCGCAGTAGCCTAAAGAATACCATGGGAAAGCCGCCTGCGCAGACTGGGGTACCATCTTTACCAACGGTAAATCCGGGAAGGGAAAGCTTGCCCTGCCTTCTGGTGTTTAAATCAATAAACGCCTCGATTCCCCAGGTGTGCAAGAGTTCGTACCAGGGGTAAGCGTCATGAGCCGAATCGCCAATGAACTTTTGAAAGACAAAATTGGATATTGGATATTTGGATATTTGGATATTTGGATATTTGGATATTTGGATATTGGATTTGGATATTGGATATTGGATATTGGATTATTGGATAGGAATTTGCTTTTTCCATCGCAATAATAACGCAGTATATTACTACCCGTCAAACATTAATTTTTCCAAAAACCGTTCCTTTACCGGATTTATATGAACGATAACCTATTGGATAGGAATTTGCTTTTTCCATCGCAATAATAACGCAGTATATTACTAACCGTCAAACATTAATTTTTCCAAAAACCGTTCCTTTACCGGATTTATATGAACGATAACCTATTGGATAGGAATTTGCTTTTTGCATTGCAAAAATAACGCAGTAGATTACAAACAGTCGAACATAAAATTTTCCAAAAACCGAGCCTTTACCGGATTTATATGAACG